>NZ_JAXCWH010000010.1:0-211147 GCF_034045165.1 Massilia sp. CFBP9026 | reverse complement strand
GGCTGTCATTGAAGCCACGCCTGGATGGTTCAATGTCGTTGCCTCGCCAGCCTAGGCTTTGGATTGCGACACTAGGAAGGACCGCTTTTGGCCGATAGCAGACCTTGATATGCAGTTTTCTTCATCAAGGAAAAATAACGATCGAGGCCTTCGCTAGCGCTTGGTGCCGCACCGCCTGATGTCGTATGAATAACATGGAGTCTTCTACGTCGACCAGAGTGGCTACTCGTGATAGCTCACACTCCCGCTACCAGCCCGACTCGTGCTGCGCTCGCCCGGATTGCCATACACCTCGACGTCGCCGCTGCCGCTGAGCGACACCTTCACCTTGCCGCGCGCCTGCACCGCGCTGTCGCCCGAGCCTGACTGGCTTACCGTAACTTCCTCGGCGCGCAGGTGCTCGGCGTCGAGGTGGCCCGAGCCGGTAGTGGTGGCGTCGAGCTCGCGCGCGGTGCCAACCACGGTGATGCGGCCCGACCCCATCAGGCGCGTCTCGACCCGGTCCATCGCGGCGCCGCCATTCACGTCCAGGTCGCCGCTGCCTGTCAGGCTCACTCTGGCGGTGCGGAAGCGGCCATTGAAACGCACGCTGCCCGAGCCGTTGAGCTGGACGGCGATTTCGTCGCCCGAGAAACCATTGATGCTGCTGTCGCCACTGCCGTCGATCCGGACCGAGGTCAGGGCCGGCAGGGTCAGGTCGACCACCAGCGGTTCGCGGTGGCGCAGCACCATGCCGCGAATGCCGATGCGCAGCACATTGCCGTCGCCCTGGACTTCGACATTGCCCAGCATGCGCTGCTCGCCGCTGACCTGCAGCGACGGCGTGGCGCCATAGCGCAGGTTCAGGTCGATCGGGCCGTCGAGCTCGACGACGTCGACGCCGGCCGGCACGCTGCGCCGGTCCTGCGCCACTTCGCGCCGTTCGGCGGCGGTGCTCACGCCGGTGGCGCGCAGCATGCTATAGCTCAGCGCCACCAGCACGGCGGCCAGCAGCAGCAGGGCGAATCCGATTCTCATCAAGGCGCGCATGGTGTCCTTATCCCTTCAGCAGCGACAGGTTCATGTTCACGTAGCGGCGAATGCCCATCAGCGTGTATTTGGTAAGCACGATCGACAGCAGGAACAGCACGATGCCGCCCAGGATCAGCGCGCAGCCGAAGGCCACCTGCGTGGTGCGCGAGCCGGGATCCAGCTCGGTCGTGATCTGGATCTTGCGTTCGGCAACCGCCTCGGCCCCGCGCATGAAGCGCGAGTTGCGGTCGTCGCGCTCGGGGCGGGTCTCGGGATGGTCCTCATCGGCGCTCGGCACCGGTTCGTCGAACACGTGAATGCCGTTGGCGCCGATCGTGACCCGGGTCTGTGATTCAACCGTTTCGCCGTCGTCGCTGATCACCATGCGGGTCAGCGGGGCGCTCAGGATCAGCTCGTTCGAGCCGGCCAGTCCGCTGGCGGTCACGGCGATGCCCGAGACATAGACGCCGAAGGCGGACAGGTATAGCGACATCAGCAGCGAAGCGAACACCGCGGCCGGGATCAGCATGAACAGATTAAAAATCAACAGGCCGATGCCCGAGACGATCGTGCGCGCGATATTGCCCGACGGTTTCTTGTCCTTGTTGCTGTCCTTCAGGTCGGCCAAGTGGGCGCTGGTACGCAGGGTCACCGCGACCTGGCGCGGATCGCCCAGCTCGGCGGCCACCTCGTGTTCCGGCCGGCCGGCGGTGCTGCCGTCGACGAAGCGCTGCTCGTACCAGGCCAGGGTCCTGGCCTGAGTTTCCGGCGGCAGGCCCATTAGGGCCCGCTTGAGCGCGTCGAGGTATTCCAGCTTGCCCATGTGCTTGCGGCGCTCCGTCTAGTGGTGGCCGAGGGCCGGGATGGAACCGATCGCCATGACGGTCGCATGCGCCGATCCGCCGATCAGTTCGGGCTTGACCAGCACCAGGGTGCTCAGCGCCACGATGGCAACAATGGCAGCGGCGTGCAGGCCGAGACGGGGTTTCATAGTCAGTTCCATAAGACGGGTTTTGATGCTGCTACCTTACGGAATCGCCGGAAGCGGCGCCATCGGCGTGCGACAGGCTGCGCTTTTCGCGGGGCAGGGCGCCGTAGGCGCGGATGGCCGTCGCCGCCGCCTGGCCACTGCGCACCGCCGTTTCCAGGGTGGCCGGGTAGTCGCTGGCCGTGTAGTCGCCGGCCAGCACCAGGCCGGGCAGGGCTGTGGTGTTGCCTGGACGTACTAATGCGGGTGTGCAGCTGAAAGTGGCGCGTTTCTCGGTGATCAGCTGGGTCCAGCTCGGGGTGGCCAGTTCCGGCCGTCCGAAATCCTCAGCCAGCTGGGACGCGATGGCGGCTGCCAGCTGTTCGCGCGGCAGGCTAGCGGCCTCGGCGGCGGCACTCACTACCACTGCCAGCAGGCCGTCCTGGGCCGCATCCAGCTGGGCGCGGTCGAACACGAACTGGCCCCAGCGGTTTGCCGCAGGGTCGTCCAGCAGGGCGTAGAACGGCAGCGCGAGCCGGGTGCCGGGTGCGTATTGGAGGTAGCAGGTGGCGATAGGCTCGTGGGTGAAGGCCTCCAGTTGGGCAACCACCTGCGCGGCTTCCGAAAACCCCGCCAGCAGCGCCGCGCTCACCGGCGCCGGGGTGGCCAGCACCACCGCGTCGAAGCGTTCGGCCGCAGTATCGCCACCCGAGTCAACCAGCCAGCCGTCGCCATCGCGCTTGATGCCCGCGACCTTGACGCCCAGGCGCACGGAATGACCTCGACCCTGGCGCTCGAGCCAGGCGCCGGCCGGTTCCGGGAACAGCGCCCCCATCGGCAGGCGTGGCAGCAGCATGTCGGAGGCGGCGCGCCGGCGCGCGCCCAGGCTGTCGCGCAGCACGGCCAGGAACACATTGGCCGAGGCCCGTTCCGGCGGCGTGTTCAGGGCCGCGATGCACAGTGGGCGCCACATCAGCCGTGCCAGGCGCTCGGTCTGGTCGAAGCGCTCCAGCAGCTCGAGCACCGTGCAGTCGGTGTCCAGCTGCCAGCCCATCCAGCGCCCGGCGCTGTTGAAGCGGGCCAGCGCCAGCTTGTCGGCGCGGTCCAGGCCCTTGGCGCGCAGCAGGGCGAACGCCAGGTGCAGCGGCGCCGGCAGGCGTGGCGCGGCGAAGTCCATACCGTCGCCGCCCTCGGGATAGCGCATCTGCACCGGCAGTCGCAGGAAAGCGGTTTTTTCGTCGACGCCCACCCGTTTCATGAGCCGCAGCGATTCGCGGTAGGCGCCCAGCAGGATGTGCTGGCCGTTGTCCAGGGCCAGTCCGCGTACCTCGACGCCGCGCGCGCGGCCGCCCAGGCTGCGGGCGGCCTCGAACAGGGTCACCTGGCAGCCCTGGCGCGCCAGCTCCACCGCCGCCGCGCAGCCGGCCCAACCGCCGCCGGCGACCGCGACCCGCAATTCAGGTGCGGACATAGGTCTTCCACGCCAGCCAGAGTTTGCGCAGCGGCGTGAGCGAGATGCGCTGGTTGAGCACGTGGAAGCCGTCGCGCTGGATCTCGTCCAATAGCGTGCGGTAGATGGCGGCCATCATCAGGCCGGGACGCTGGGCGCGCCGGTCTTCCTTCGGCAGCAGGGCCAGGGCTTCGTCATAGATGGCTTGCGCGCGCTCGGCCTGGAAGCGCATCAGCGCCTCGAACTTGTCGGTGTGCTGCAGCTTGAGGAGGTCGTTGGCGGTGACGCCGAACTGCTGCAGCTCGTTGACCGGCAGGTAGATGCGGCCCTTGCGCGCATCGTCGCCGACGTCGCGGATGATGTTCGTCAGCTGGAAGGCCAGGCCGAGCTTCTCGGCATAAGCCAGGGTCTGCGGGTTGGTGTAGCCGAAGATGCTGGCCGACAGGATGCCGACCACGCCCGCCACGTGCCAGCAATAGCGCTGCAGGCCGGGGTAGTCGAGGTAGCGGCTCTGGTCGAGGTCCATCTCCATGCCGTCGACGATGGCCAGCAGGTGTTTCTCTTCCAGTTTATAGGTGGCGATGTGCGGCTGCAGGGCCAGCATCACCGGGTGGGTCGGGGTACCCGAGTACATCTTCGAGACCTCGGTGCGCCACCAGGCCAGCTTGATGCGCGCCACCGAGCCGTCGGTGGCCTCGTCGACGGTGTCGTCGACCTCGCGGCAAAAGGCGTACAGCGCCGTGATCGCGCGCCGGCGCTCGGGCGGGAGGAACAGGAAGCTGTAGTAGAAACTGGAGCCGCTTTGGACGGTCTTTTGCTGGCAGTATTCGTCTGGAGACATGAAATCGTCGTGAAATGCTGGTCGGGGCGCGGAAGGGCCGCGCAATCAATCCGCTATCTTAGCCGATGAGTGTGAAAGTTTGGCGTAGGGTGGACGGCTTGCCGTCCACGCGTTCAAAATACGGGCGCATTATAGCGGCGCATGCTCGAGCTGGACGCGTGGACGGCGGAGCCGACTGCGCGTCCCGGTCCACCCTACATCGAGGTGGTCGGTCACATACGTAATGCGCCCCAGCCGACCATGAACCAGTCGGGCGCCGACAGCACCGGGCGGCGCCGGAACACGTCGTAGCCGGCGTGTTCGATGCGGTCGAGGATGCGCAGGCCGCCCTGGACGATCATGCGCAGCTCCCAGCCGATGCGGCCCGGCAGGCGCTTGGCCAGCGGGGCGCCCGACAGCATCAGCGCGCGGGTGCGCTCGACCTCGAAGCGCATCAGGGCCTGGAACGGCGCGTCGACCGTGCCGGCGCGCAGCGCCGCCTCGCTCACCTTGAAGCGGGCCAGGTCTTCCAAAGGGATGTAAATACGCCCCTTCTCCAGGTCGATCGCCACGTCCTGCAAGAAGTTCGTCAGCTGCAGCGCGCTACAGATGGCGTCGGACTCGCGCACATTATCGGCGTCGTCGGCGCCGTACAGCGCCAGCATCAGGCGCCCGACCGGATCGGCCGAGCGGCGACAATAATCGAGAAGACTCGCATAATCAGCGTAACGCTGGGTAACGACGTCCTGCTTGAAGGCCGACAGCAGGTCGCGCATCGGGGAGAGCCGCAAGCGATACTGGGCGACTACGCCGGCCAGACGCGTAAACATGGGATCCGACGACGTCGCGCCGACATCGATCTGGTCCAATTCGCGTTCATAGGCTGCGAGGGCGGCCAGTCGTTCATCGGGTGTAGCGTTCCCTTCGTCGGCCAGGTCGTCTGCGCTGCGTGCGAAGGCATAGATCGCCTCGACCGCCGGCACCAGGCGGCGCGGCAGCAGGATCGAGGCGACAGGAAAGTTTTCGTAGTGGTCTACGGCCATTTTTGACGGATGACTCTAAAGTCATCTGATTATCTATTTGCATGATTATAATTGCTGGAATACAAACTGGCGCTAATGTGACGCTCACACGCAGCCAGCTCCGGCCTGAGACGCCGCCAGATCAGCCAAAGGATCGCCACTGTGTTTTCCCGAATTTCTTCTTCCGCCCTGCGCGCGGCCGTGCTGGCGCCGCTGGCCGCCGCCGCCCTGGTCGCCTGTTCCAAGCCCGCCCCACCTGCCGAGGACGTGCGTCCGGTGCGCGTGATCACCCTCGCCGCCGACACGGCGGGCGAGCGTCTGGAGTTCTCGGGCGACGTGCGCCCGCGCTATGAATCGCAGCTTGGTTTCCGGGTCGGCGGCAAGATCGTCGAGCGCAAGGTGGACGTCGGCGCCACGGTCAAGCGCGGCGACGTGCTGATGCGGCTCGACCCACAAGACCTGCGCCTGGCCGAAAGCCAGGCCCGCGCCACCCTGCGCGCCGCCGAGACCGAGCGTGATTTGGCGAGGGCCGACCACAAGCGCCACGTCGACCTGCGCGCACAGAATTTCGTCAGCCAGGCCGTGCTCGACGCCAAGCAGAGCGCCCTGAAGGCGGCCCAGGCCAATGTCGATGCCGCCCGCGCCGCGCTGCGCGGCCAGTCCAACCAGTCCAACTACGCCAGCCTGGCGGCCGACGCCGACGGCGTGGTGACCGCCATCGAGGCCGAAGTGGGGCAGGTGGTGCAGCCGGGCAGCCCGGTGGTGCGCATGGCGAGAACCGTCGAGAAGGAAGTGGTGATCGGCATCCCCGAAGACAAGGTCGGGCAGCTGCGCGCGGCGGGCGACGTCACCGTGCGCCTGTGGGCCAACGAGGCCGTGGCGATTCCCGGCAAGATCCGCGAAGTCTCGCCGATGGCCGATCCGGCCACCCGCACCTATACGGTGAAAGTGGCGATTCCCGAGAATGCCGAAGTCCGGCTGGGCATGACGGCGACCGTCGAACTGGCCACAGGCGCCAATGGCGCGGCCGGCCTGCGCCTTCCGCTGACCGCGCTGGTGCAGCACAAGGGCGCGAGCTCGGTCTGGATCGTCGAGAACGGCGCCGTCAAGCTGGTGCCGGTACAGGTGGTCGGCCAGGTGCGCAATGACGTGCTGGTCACGGGCCAGATCGCCGCGGGCCAGAACGTCGTCACCGCCGGCGTCAATCTGCTGAGGAATGGCCAGAAGGTGCGCATCCTCACCGCCGACGTCTCGCGCCGCGCCGACACCGAAACGATCGTGTCGGGCGAGGTCGGCAAATGAAGGGTTTTAATCTATCGCGCTGGGCGCTGGAGCACATCCCGCTCACGCGCTTCCTGATCGCCGCCTGCATGCTGTTCGGGATCCTCAGTTACTTCGAGCTGGGCCAGGACGAGGATCCACCCTTCACCTTCCGCGCGATGGTGGTGCGCGCCGTGTGGCCGGGCGCCACCGCGCTGCAGATGGCCGAGCAGGTGACCGATCCGCTCGAGCGCAAGCTGCAAGAGACGCCCTATATCCACACCATCCGCAGCTTTTCCAAGCCGGGCGAGACCACCATCATCCTCGAACTGCGCGAGTCGACACCGCCATCCGAGACGCCGGAGGCCTGGTACCAGGTGCGCAAGAAGATCGGCGACATCGCGGGCACCCTGCCGCAGGGCGTGATTGGGCCTTTCTTCAACGATGAATTCGGCGATACCTACGGTTCCATCTTCGCGCTGTCGGGCGACGGCTTCACCTATGCCGAGATGCGCGACTACGCCGACTTCGTGCGCCAGCAACTGCTGCGCGTGCCGCTGGTGGCCAAGGTCGAGCAGTTCGGGGTGCAGAGCGAGAAAGTCTATATCGAGTTCTCGAGCAAGAAATTCGCCCAGCTGGGCGTGCCTTTCGAGCAGATCGTCAACCAGATCGCGACCCAGAACCAGGTAGAAGCGAGCGGGGTACTGGTGACGGCGAGCGACAACCTGCAGGTGCGGGTCACGGGCGCCCTGCGGACCTTGGGCCAGATCGAAGACCTGCAGTTGCGCGCCGGCGGCACCACTTTCCGGCTCGGTGACTTCGCCACCGTCAAGCGCGGCTACCAGGATCCGCCGGCCGAGAAGATGCGCTTCAACGGCAAGGAAGTCATCGGCCTGGGCGTGTCGATGCAAAAGGGCGGCAATATCATCACGATGGGCGAAGGCTTGAGCGAGACGGTGGACCGCATTCGCTCCCAGCTCCCGGTCGGCATCGAACTCGAACGGGTGGCCGACCAGCCGCAGGCGGTGACGGCCTCGGTGGGCGAATTCGTCAAGGTGCTGATCGAGGCGGTGGTGATCGTGCTGATCGTGTCCTTCCTGGCGCTGGGCCTGCACACCAAGCCGAAGTGGCGGGTGGACGTGTATCCGGGCCTGGTGGTGGCGCTGTCGATCCCGCTGGTGCTGGCGATCACCTTCCTGTTCATGCGCATGCTGGACATCTCGTTGCACAAGATTTCGCTCGGCGCCCTGATCATCGCCCTCGGCCTGCTGGTGGATGATGCCATCATCGCGGTCGAGATGATGGTGCGCAAAATGGAAGAGGGTCTATCTCGCTTCGAGGCGGCCACCTTCGCCTATACCTCGACCGCGATGCCGATGCTGACCGGGACCCTGATCACGGCGGCGGGCTTCCTGCCGATCGGCCTGGCCGAATCGGCGGCCGGCGAATACACGTTTACGATGTTCTCGGTGAACGGGCTGGCGCTGCTGATCTCGTGGGTGGTGGCCGTCACGTTCACGCCTTACATCGGCTTCCTGCTGCTGAAGGTGAAGCCGCATGCGGCCGGGGAGGGCGGTCATCACGACGTCTTCGATTCGCCCGGTTACCAGCGCTTTCGCCGCCTGGTGAGCCGCTGCGTCGAGTGGAGAAAGACCACGATCGCGCTGAGCCTGGGCGTGTTTGCGCTGGGCGTGTTCGGCTTTAATTTCATCGAAAAGCAGTTCTTCCCCGATTCGAGCCGCCCCGAGCTGATGGTGGAGTTGTGGTCGCCCGAAGGCACCAGCTTTGCCGCCAACGAAGCCGTCGTGAAGCGCTTCGAAGCCTTCCTGGCCAAGCAGGAGGGCGTGCAGAGCGTGACGAGCTACGTCGGCACCGGCAGCCCGCGTTTTTACCTGCCGCTGGACCAGATCTTCCCGCAGTCGAACGTGTCGCAGCTGGTGGTGCTGCCGGTGGATACCGCCGCGCGCGAGCGCCTGCGTATGAAGATCATCGAGATCTTCAAGACCGACTTCCCCGAGGTGCGCGGCCGCGTGAAACTGCTGCCGAACGGGCCGCCGGTGCCGTATCCGGTGCAGTTCCAGGTGCTGGGTCCGGACATCGGCGTGGTGCGCACCATCGCCGACCAGGTCAAGGAAGTCATGGCCGCCAACCCGAATACGCTGGGCGTGAACGACAACTGGAACGAATCGGTCAAGGTGCTGCGCCTGGACCTGGACCAGGACAAGCTGCGCGCGCTCGGCGTGACCTCGCAATCCGTGCGGCGCGTGGTGCAGACCACCCTGACCGGCACCCCGATCGGCCAGTTCCGCGAATCGAACCGCCTGATCGAGATGGTGGTGCGCCAGCCGCTGGAGGAACGTTCGACCATCACGCGCCTGCAGGAAGCCCTGGTGCCGACCGCCGGCGGCCGCGCCGTCACCATCGGCCAGGTCGCGCGGGTGCAGTTCGTGTGGGAGCCGGGCGTGGTCTGGCGCGAGGGCCGCGAGTGGGCGATCATGGTGCAGTCCGACGTCGTCGAGGGCATCCAGGGGCCGACCGTGACCGACCAGGTCGATGCCAAGCTGGCCGACATCCGCGCCAAGCTGCCGGCCGGCTACCGCGTGACGGTGGAGGGCGCCGCGGCCGACAGCTCCGAGGCCGAGGCCTCGATCATGGCCAATGTGCCGCTGGTGCTGTTCATCACCTTTACCTTGCTGATGCTGCAGCTGCACAGCTTCTCGCGCTCGCTGCTGGTGTTCCTCACCGGTCCGCTGGGCGTGGCGGGAGCGGCGATGGCGCTGTTGATCCTGGATCGTCCGTTCGGCTTCGTTGCCAACCTGGGCGTGATCGCGCTGTTCGGGATGATCATCCGGAATTCGGTGATCCTGGTGGACCAGATCGAGCATGACATCGCCAATGGCAGCCATCCTTGGGATGCGATCGTGGAATCGGCGGTGCGGCGTTGCCGGCCGATTCTGCTGACGGCGGCTGCGGCGGCGCTGGCCATGATTCCGCTGTCCCGGTCGACGTTCTGGGGACCGATGGCGGTGGCGATCATGGGTGGCCTGATCGTGGCGACGGCGTTGACCTTGTTGTTCTTGCCGGCCTTGTATGCACTGTGGTTCAAGGTCAAGAAGCCGGAGCAGAGTGACGCGTCCTTGAACCGCTGACCGTCGCTCCGTCGTTCCCGCGAAGGCGGGAACCCAAGTTTTATGCAAAGTGGTAACGCGCGCATTGGCGATAATGCGAGCGAACTTGGGTTCCCGCCTGCGCGGGAACGACGTATTAAAGCTAACTCAAGAAGTCCCTGCCTTGCGCCATACCCCGCACCACTAAAAATGATGCCCAATAGTGTCAGAAATTCCAGTAAAATAATCGTTTGAAGTTGTAGCCCCTAAACATTGGAGTGCAGGGCGGCCGGTTTCACTGTCGGTCGTCCTTTGTTTTTGTGGCAATTATGCAATCCTGAGCGAGGATGGCGAAATTGGTAGACGCACCAGGTTTAGGTCCTGACGCCAGCAATGGTGTGGGGGTTCGAGTCCCCCTCCTCGCACCACGAATAATTATTTTTTTGGACGATTTTTACAATGGCAACTGCAGTCGAAACCCTGGGTAAACTCGAGCGTCGCTTGACGATCTCTTTTCCGGTCGCTGACGTCCGTACCGAAGTCGAAAAGCGCCTGAAACAGCAGGCCAAGACGGCCCGCGCGCCGGGCTTCCGTCCAGGCAAAGTGCCTCTGAAGATGGTCGCTGCCCAGTACGGCTACCAGATCGAAACCGACGTCCTGAACGACAAAGTCGGCCGCGCTTTCAACGAAGCCGCCGTCGAGAACGAACTGCGCGTTGCCGGTTTCCCGAAAATCGAGCCTAAGCAAGACTCCGCAGAAGGCACCCTGTCCTTCGACGCGACCTTCGAAGTGTATCCAGAAGTCGTGATCGGCGACCTGGCTGCCGTCGAAGTCGAAACCGTCAACACCGACGTCAGCGACGTCGAAATCGACAAGACCATCGACATCCTGCGCAAGCAGCGCGTGCACTACCACACCAAGGGTGAAGCAGGCGAGCACGGCACCGGCGGCGAAGCAGTGGCTGCCAATGGCGACCGCGTGACCGTCGACTTCGTCGGCACCCTGGATGGCGTCGAATTCGCTGGCGGCAAGGCTGAAGACTACGCCTTCGTGCTGGGCGAAGGCCGCATGCTGCCGGAATTCGAAGCCGCGACCATCGGCCTGAAAGTCGGCGAAGCCAAGACTTTCCCACTGGCTTTCCCAGAGGACTACCATGGCAAGGACGTGGCCGGTAAAACCGCCGAGTTCACCATCACCCTGAAGGCCCTGGAATGGGCGCACCTGCCGGAAGTCGACGCCGAATTCGCCCAATCGCTGGGCATCGAAGACGGCTCGATCGAGAAGATGCGCGAAGACATCAAGGTCAACCTGGAACGCGAAGTGCGCGCCCGTGTCAAAGCACGTAACAAGGAAGCCGTGATGGACGCCCTGGTCAAGTCGACCGAACTGGACGTGCCACAAGTCATGATTGAGCAAGATTCGGAACGCCTGGCCGAAATGACCCGCCAGGACATGTCGCAGCGCGGCATGGACGTCTCCAAGCTGCCATTCCCGGCCGAGATGTTCAAGGACAAGGCAGAGCGCCGCGTGCGCCTGGGCCTGATCCTGTCGCAACTGGTCGCAGACAACAATCTGCAAGCTACCCAAGACCAGGTGAAAGCCCAGATCGAAGACTTCTCGCAAAGCTACGAAGATCCAAAAGAAGTGCTCAAGTACTACTTCAGCGACCGTCGTCGCTTGGGTGAAGTCGAAGCTCTTGTATTGGAAGAAAACGTCGTCAACTATGTACTCGGCAAGGCGAAAGTGTCGACCACGACCATCGCTTTCGATGAACTGATGGGCAGCGTCCCACAGGCCTAAGGAATCGAAATGCCGGCCTGCGTGGCCGGCATTTTTTTCCATGGCCTCTTTATAAGGAACGAGACAGGTATGATTCGTAATCCGGCATTGGATACACAAGCACTCGGCATGGTGCCGATGGTGATCGAACAGAGTGGCCGCGGCGAGCGCGCCTATGACATCTATTCGCGCCTCTTGAAGGAGCGCGTGATCTTCCTGGTCGGCCCTGTCAACGACCAGATGGCGAACCTGATCGTCGCCCAGATGCTGTTCCTGGAAAGTGAAAATCCTGACAAGGATATTTCGCTCTACATTAACTCCCCGGGCGGTTCGGTCTCGGCGGGCCTGGCGATCTTCGACACGATGAACTTCATCAAGCCGGATGTCTCGACACTGTGCACGGGTCTGGCCGCCTCGATGGGCGCCTTCCTGTTGGCCGCCGGCGCCAAGGGCAAGCGCTTCTCGCTGCCGAATTCGCGCGTCATGATTCACCAGCCATCGGGCGGATCGCAGGGTATGGCTTCGGATATCGAAATCCAGGCCAAGGAAATCCTGTACCTGCGCGAGCGCCTGGCGCGCATCATGGCCGACAACACCGGCCAGAGCATCGAGCAGATCCACAAGGATACCGACCGCGACCGCTTCATGTCGGCGGACGAGTCCGTCGAATATGGCTTGATCGACAAGGTCCTGACCAGTCGCGGGTAGGTTTCAACCCCGTACCTCGAAAGAGGTGTTGGAAAAAAACGCCCGGACGCGATCACGTTCGGGCGTTTGTTTTTTATTTCGGGTAGCATGTTCGTAGGTGCACAGGTTGCGCTGCCTTCATGGCATGTCACATTGGCACTTGTTGCACACTCGTATAAGCGTTATATTCACAGCAATTCAATAGAGTCCTGCCCCCATGTCAGACAAAAAATCCTCCAGCGGCGAAAAACTTCTGTACTGCTCGTTCTGCGGAAAGAGCCAGCACGAAGTCAAGAAGCTGATCGCGGGACCGTCGGTGTTCATCTGCGATGAATGCATCGATCTGTGCAACGACATCATCCGCGATGAAACGTCGAACGTCGAAACGGTGGCGGGCGCCAAGTCCGACCTGCCGACGCCCCTCGAAATCACCGAACTGCTCGACCAGTACGTGATTGGCCAGCAAACGGCCAAGCGCATCCTGTCGGTGGCGGTGTATAACCACTACAAGCGCCTCAAGCACCTGGGCAAGAAAGACGAAGTCGAACTGGCCAAGAGCAATATTCTGCTGGTTGGACCAACCGGTTCGGGTAAAACCCTGCTGGCCCAGACCCTGGCGCGCATGCTCAATGTGCCGTTCGTGATCGCCGACGCGACCACCTTGACCGAAGCCGGCTATGTCGGTGAAGACGTCGAGAACATCATTCAGAAGCTGCTGCAGAGCTGCAACTATGAGGTGGAAAAGGCGCAGCGCGGCATCGTCTACATCGACGAGATCGACAAGATTTCGCGCAAGTCCGACAATCCATCGATCACCCGCGACGTGTCGGGCGAGGGCGTGCAGCAGGCGCTGTTGAAACTGATCGAAGGCACGATGGCGTCGGTGCCGCCACAAGGTGGCCGCAAGCATCCGAACCAGGACTTCGTACAGATCGACACGACCAACATCATGTTCATCTGCGGCGGCGCCTTCGACGGCCTGGCCAAGGTGATCCAGAACCGTTCGGTCAAGAGCGGCATCGGCTTCGGCGCCACGGTCAAGAGCCTGGACGACAGCTACAACGCCGAGATCCTGCTCGAAGCCGAGCCAGAGGATCTGATCAAGTTCGGTCTCATCCCCGAGCTGGTGGGCCGTCTGCCGGTCGTAGCCGCTCTGAGCGAGCTGACCGAGGAAGCGCTGATCCAGATCCTGGTCGAGCCTAAGAACGCCCTGATCAAGCAGTATTCGAAGCTGCTCGAGATGGAAGGCGCCGAGCTGGAGATTCGTCCTGCAGCCCTGCACGCGATCGCCAAGAAAGCGCTGGCGCGCAAGACCGGCGCGCGCGGCCTGCGTTCGATTCTCGAACACGCGCTGCTGGACGTGATGTATGAATTGCCAAGCCAGCAAAACGTCGTCAAAGTCGTGATCGATGAAAATACGATCACGAATGGCGCGAAACCTTTGCTGATTTATAGCGAAACCGCGAAGGCGTCTGGAGAGAACTGAAAAAAGCCCGCACGCACGCCACAAAAAGGCTTGCCGTGCGGACTCAACTAGGTACAATCATTCTCAATAAAAGACTCCAGGCTTCAATCGAAAAGCCACTCGCGGCGCGCCGCGCGGTGGCTTTTTCAATTTTGGAACGGCTTTTATTGGAACAGTTATATTCTTCGGCAAGTTGAAACTTTTTTACTTGTAGAAAATATTTTCGCTGGGTGGCCCTTGTGTTTTCACTGCCCAGCGCCCAAGTTCAGCAACACGCTTTCTATAAGGTATGCCATGACAACTTCGAAATTAACCGAGCAAACGACGCTGCCGCTTCTGCCGTTGCGCGATGTGGTTGTGTTCCCGCATATGGTGATACCTCTGTTCGTCGGCCGTCCTAAATCCATCAAGGCGCTCGAAGCCGCAATGGAGCAGGGCAAGAGCATCATGCTGGCTGCCCAGAAGGCCGCCGCCAAGGACGAACCTTCCGCCGCAGACATCTATGAGATCGGCTGCGTGGCAAATATTCTGCAAATGCTGAAACTCCCGGACGGCACCGTGAAGGTGCTGGTGGAAGGTTCCCAGCGCGCGCGCATCGATAATATTACCGATGGCGCTACCCATTTCGTGGCCGACCTCACGCCGCTCAATTCGGAAATCGGCGACGATTCCGAAGTCGAAGCCATGCGCCGCGCGATCGTCCAGCAGTTCGACCAGTACGTCAAACTCAATAAAAAGATTCCGCCCGAGATCCTGGCTTCGCTGGCCGGCATCGACGACGCCGGCCGCCTGGCCGATACCGTCGCCGCGCACCTGCCGCTCAAGCTCGAGCAGAAGCAGGTGATCCTGGAGATCTTCAACGTCGCCAAGCGCCTCGAGCACCTGCTCGGCCAGCTGGAAGGCGAACTGGACATCCTGCAGGTCGAGAAGCGCATCCGTGGCCGCGTGAAGCGCCAGATGGAAAAATCGCAGCGCGAGTACTACCTGAACGAACAGGTCAAGGCAATCCAGAAGGAACTGGGCGAAGGCGAAGAGGGCGCCGACATCGAGGAGCTCGAGAAGAAAGTCATCGCCGCCAAGATGCCGAAGGAAGCCATGGACAAAGCCCAGGCCGAGATTCGCAAGCTCAAGCTGATGTCGCCGATGTCGGCCGAAGCCACGGTCGTACGGAACTACATTGACACCCTGGTGTCGCTGCCATGGAAGAAAAAGTCGAAAGTGACCATCGACCTGCAGAACGCGGAAGCCGTGCTCGAGCAGGATCACTACGGCCTCGACAAGATCAAGGAACGCATCCTGGAATACCTCGCGGTGCAACAGCGCGTCGACAAGCTCAAGGCCCCGATCCTGTGCTTCGTCGGTCCTCCTGGTGTCGGCAAGACCTCGCTGGGCCAGTCGATCGCCCGCGCCACGAACCGCAAGTTCGTGCGCATGGCGCTGGGCGGCGTGCGCGACGAAGCCGAGATCCGCGGCCACCGCCGCACCTATATCGGTTCGATGCCGGGCAAGGTGCTGCAATCGCTGGCCAAGGTCGGCGTTCGCAATCCGCTGTTCCTGCTCGACGAGATCGACAAGATGGGCGCGGACTTCCGCGGCGACCCATCGTCGGCCCTGCTCGAGGTGCTGGACCCGGAACAGAACCACACCTTCTCGGACCACTACCTGGAGGTCGATTTCGACCTGTCGGACGTGATGTTCGTGGCGACCTCGAACTCGTTCAACATCCCGCCGGCGCTGCTGGACCGGATGGAAGTCATCCGCCTGTCGGGTTATACCGAAGACGAGAAGACCAGCATCGCGCAGCGCTACCTGCTGCCGAAGCAGTTGAAGAACAACGGCCTGAAGGAAGAGGAAATCAAGGTCGAAGAGACCGCGATCCGCGACATCATCCGTTACTACACCCGTGAAGCCGGTGTGCGTTCGCTCGAGCGCGAAGTGTCGAAGATCTGCCGCAAGGTGGTCAAGATGCTGCTGCTGAAAAAAGGTTCGACCGCGGCCGAGAAGCGCGTGATCGTCAATGCCAAGAACCTGGACAAATTCCTGGGCGTGCGCCGCTACGACTTCGGCGTGGCCGAGAAGGATAACCAGATCGGCCAGGTGGTCGGCCTGGCCTGGACCGAGGTGGGCGGCGACCTGCTGACGATCGAGGCGGTCAATGTTCCGGGCAAGGGCGGTATCATCCGCACCGGTACGCTGGGCGACGTGATGAAGGAATCGATCGAGGCAGCCCGCACCGTGGTGCGTAGCCGCGCGCAGCGCTTCGGCATCAAGAACGAAGTGTTCGAGAAGACCGATATCCACATCCACGTGCCGGAAGGTGCGACGCCGAAGGACGGTCCGTCCGCCGGCATCGGCATGACGACCGCGCTGGTCTCGGCCTTCACCGGCATCCCGGTGCGCGCCGACGTGGCAATGACGGGGGAGATCACGCTGCGCGGCGAAGTGCTGCCGATCGGCGGCCTGAAAGAGAAGCTGCTGGCGGCGCATCGCGGCGGCATCAAGACGGTGCTGATTCCCGAGCAGAACGTGAAGGACCTGGCCGAGATCCCGGACAACGTCAAGAACAAGCTCGAGATCGTGCCGGTGCGCTGGATCGAGAAGGTCCTTGAGATCGCGCTGGAACGCCAGCCGGAAGCGCTGTCCGATGTGCCTGCAGTCGCCGTGGCGCCAGCCCCGAGCGAAGGGCAGAGCGAAGTGGTCAAGCACTAAGCACTCAGTACTTCACGTAGTTCATGAATCAGGCGCCCTTGCGGCGCCTGTTTTTTTGCTCGCTACTTTAGAGCGTCGTACCCGCGAAGGCGGGTACCCAAGTGCGCACGCAAACCATCATCATCGAACGCAGTCGGCACGCAAACAACTTGGGTACCCGCCTGCGCGGGTACGACGTGTTAGCGCGCGGGCGTCGTGTTAGCGCGCGGGCGTCGTGTTAGCGCGGGCGTCGTGTTAGCGCGAGCGTCGTGCGATTAGCTTCAGAGTGTCAATACTGACGGGCTTTCTGACCCGCCAACCGAAGTCTTCCTCGACCATGCTCGCTTGACATCCCTATGTTGCCCTTGTTTAATATACGCTTGCACTTTTGCAGCAATGGCGCGGTATGCGTCACGAACGGAAAACGAGGAAACGAGTGAACAAGACAGAACTGATCGAAGAAATCGCGAAGTCCGCGGACATTACGAAGGCCTCGGCGACGCGTGCACTCGACGCCATGATCGAAGCGGTCACCGAAAGCCTGAAGAAGAACGACAGCGTCACGCTGGTGGGCTTCGGCACCTTCACCGTGGGCGAGCGCGCAGCGCGTACTGGCCGCGATCCACGCACCAAGGAACCCATCAAGATCAAGGCTGCGAAGGTTCCGAAATTTAAGGCTGGTAAAGCGCTGAAAGATGCAGTAAACTAATGCCTTCTTCGCGGTGACAAGCGAAGAAAGCAGCAGGATAACGTTGTATTCATCCTGATGCTGGGTTGATTGTTTTTTGCTGGAGCGGTAGTTCAGTTGGTTAGAATACCGGCCTGTCACGCCGGGGGTCGCGGGTTCGAGCCCCGTCCGCTCCGCCAACAAAAAACATGAAACACGAGTCTGGAGCGGTAGTTCAGTTGGTTAGAATACCGGCCTGTCACGCCGGGGGTCGCGGGTTCGAGCCCCGTCCGCTCCGCCAGAATTTAGTAAGACAGGGGCAGCTCAAAAAAGAGCCGCCTCGAAACGAGAAGAGGCGAACGCGAGTTCGCCTTTTTTTTTAACTGTGCTGTTAATGCATTCTCAACCTTGAATGGCTGACCATGTTTGAATTTATTCGGACCCACAAGCGCTGGATGTACGGGATCCTGCTGCTCTTGATCGTTCCCTCGTTCGTGTTCGTCGGGATGGAGAGTTACCAGAGCAATGACGGCGGCGCCGGTGTCGCCACCGTCGATGGCCAGAAGATCACCCAGCAGGAGTGGGAAGACGCGCAGCGCCGCCAGATCGACCAGGCGCGCCAGATGATGGGCGAGCAGTTCGACCAGAAGCTGTTCGAAACCTCGGAAGCCAAGCAGGCGATCCTGAACAACCTGGTGGCCGAGCGCGCCATCAATGCCGAGATCAACCGCGCGCACATGAGCGTGAGCGATGCGACCCTGCAGAAGACCATCATGGACATCCAGCAGTTCCGCCTGCCGGACGGTGGCTTCGACATGGAAGGCTACAAGGCCGCGCTGGCCGCGCAAGGCATGACGCCCGAGATGTTCGACCAGCGCCTGCGCCGCGACCTGGCCGTGCAGCAGCTGTCGGGTGCGATCCAGGCGACCGCATTCGCGCCGCGCAGCGTCGCCAACCGCCTGTCGGACATCAACGACCAGGAACGTGAAGTGCAGGAAGTCCTGTTCCCGCTGTCGACCTATCTGCCGCAGGTGAAGGTTACCGACGAGATGGTCAAGGCTTATTACGACAAGAACGCGCAGCTGTTCCAGATTCCGGAGCAGGTGAAAGCCGAATACGTCGTGTTCGATGCGTCGACCGTCGAAGGCCAGGTGCAGGTCACCGACGCCGAAGTCACCGACTACTACAACAAGAACCTCAAGAACTACACCACGCCCGAGCAGCGCAGCGCGAGCCACATCCTGATCACGGTGTCGCGCGATGCCGACGCCGCAACCCAGGCGGCCGCCAAGAAGAAGGCGGAATCGGTGCTGGCCGAGGTGCGCGCCAATCCGGACAACTTCGCGGCGATCGCCAAGGCCAACTCGCAAGACCCGGGCTCGGCCCAGTCGGGCGGCGACCTGGGCGTGGTCGAGAAAGGCCTGTTCGTGAAGTCGGTCGAGGATTCGATCTACGCGATGAAAGAGGGCGAGACGAGCGGCCTGGTGCAGTCGGAATTCGGCTGGCACGTCATCAAGGTCACCGGCATCAAGCCGTCGACCCAGCGTTCGCTGGACGATGCGAAGGGCGATATCGCCGCCGACCTCAAGAAGCAGAAGATGTCGGCCAAGTACACCGAGCTGGCGGGCGTGTTCAGCGAGACCGCGTATGACCAGTCCGAAAGCCTGAAGCCGGTCGCCGACAAGCTCAAGCTGCAGATCCAGACCGCCGACAACCTGACCCGCACGCCGAACCCGGCGCTGGGCGACTCGCCGATCAACAACGCCAAGTTCCTGACCGCCCTGTTCGGCAACGACGCGATCAAGAACAAGCGCAATACCGAAGCCGTCGAAGTGGCGCCGAGTGTGCTGGTGTCGGGCCGCGTGGTCGAGTTCCGTCCGGCGACCAAGCGTCCGCTGGCCGAAGTCGATGCCCAGATCCGCCAGCGCGTGACGCTGGAAGAAGCGGCCCGCCTGGCGCGCGCCGCCGGCGAAGCAAAGCTGAAGGCTGCGAAGGCATCGGGCGACGCTACCGGTTTCGGTGCACCTGTGAGCGTGTCGCGCACCAAGGAGCCGGCGATCAACCAGACCGCGGCGATCGCCGTGCTGAAGGCCGACGTGACCAAACTGCCGGCCTATGTCGGCGTCGAAGTGCCGGGCCAGGGTTATGGCGTCTACCGCGTCGGGAAGGTGTCGCAACCGGCCCAGCCAGATACGGCGCGCCGCAAGCAGGAATCCGACCAGATCGGCAACCTGGTCGGCCAGCAGCAGATGTATGACTACGTCGAAGCGCTGAAGGTCAAGGCCAAGGTGAAGATCAATGTTCGCCCGAATGAACTGGGTGCGAACACCGACGAGCAGTAATCGGTTCGTTGGACGATAAAAAGCCCGGCTGCTTGTGCAGCCGGGCTTTTTTTTTTCGTGTGCGTCGATCTGATGTGAGACTACGGATGTAGCTGGCGCGCGGCCTTGAGAAAGTCCTCGGGCGCGATGTCGTCCAGCGTCAGCACGTCGGCTTGCGGGTAACGCACGAAGTTGCGGTCGATCGAGCGCAGGTAGGCCGGATCGTAGTGCTGTGCCAGCAGCTGGTCGACCAGTTGCGCCATCTCGCCGCCATTGGCCATCGCGTGCCAGGCGTCGATCTGCGCGCGGCCATGCAGCTGCACCAGGTGATCCAGCTGCGTGTTCAATGCCGATGGATCGGCGCAGAAGTGCTCGTAGTCTTCCATCAGCAGCCGCACGCGGTTCGGGCGCGACAGGTTCACGGCGATGCAGGGCGAGGCGCGCATGCGTTCCATGACCACGCCTGGCACGCGCAGGTTGCCGACCTTCTTGCTCTCGGATTCGACGAACACGGGCTTTTCGGGATCGAAGCGGCGCAGCTTGTCCCACACCAGGCTTTCGAACATCTTCTGGGTCGGTTGCGGTTCGTTCGGCAGGTGGCCGAGCACCGAGCCGCGGTGGGCCGCGAGCTTCTCGAGATCAAGCACCTGGGCGCCAATGCCATCGAGCGTTTCCAGCAGGCGGCTCTTGCCGCTGCCGGTGGTGCCGCACACGACGCGAAAATCGAGTTCGGGAGGATTCTCCAGCGCCGCGCTCACGTGGGCGCGATAGGTCTTGTAGCCGCCTTCGAGCTGCACCACCGGCCAGCCGATGCGCGCCAGGATGTGCGCCATCGCGCCGCTGCGGTTGCCGCCGCGCCAGCAGTACACCAGCGGACGCCATTCGCGCGGCTTGTCCGCCCACAGGGTCTCGATATGGCGCGCGATATTGCGCGCGATGATCGGCGCGCCGACCTTCTTGGCCTCGAAGGCGCCGGTCTGCTTGTACAGCGTGCCGACCAGGACGCGTTCCTCGTCGTTCAGGACGGGGCAGTTGATCGCGCCAGGAATGTGGTCGAGGGCGTACTCGGCCTCGCTGCGCGCATCGATGATCGCATCGAACGTATCGAGCTGCGGCAGCAGGGCGTCGAACCCCAGGACTTCCGGATACTTCATGCTCATTGAAGCTTACTTTTTGATGAGGGCCGCGAACTGCGGCCAGATGTTATTGAGGATGATCGGATGCGCCTGGGCAGTCGGGTGCAAGCGGTCTTGCTGGAACAGGGCAGGCTTGTCGGCCACGCCTTCGAGCATGAACGGCACCAGCGGCGACTTGGTGGATTTGGATACGGACTCGAACATATTGAAGAAGCGTTCGGTGTATGCACGCCCATAGTTCGGCGGCATCCGCATGCCGACCAGCAGCACGCGCGCCTTGGTGTCTTGCGCCATGGCGATCATGGCGCGCAAATTGGCTTCGGCCGATGGCACCGGCAGGCCGCGCAGGCCGTCGTTGGCGCCCAGTTCGATGACGACGATGTCCGGACGGTGCTGCTTGATCAGGGCCGGCAGGCGCGCGCGGCCGCCGCTGGTGGTCTCGCCGCTGATGCTGGCGTTGACCACCTTCGCTGCGATCTTCTCGCGCAGCAGTTTCTGTTCCAGCAGCGCCACCCAGCCCGCGCCGCGCGCGATGCCGTATTCGGCCGACAGGCTGTCGCCCACCACGAGCACGGTTTTTGGTGCAGAATAGGCGCTCGCCGTCGCGACCAAGGTGAGGAATGCGACGACAGTTAAATTTTTAAGAAAAGCTAGCATGCGTGATCATCCCGAGGCATTCAAAAACGGCGTCAGCGACGCCGGCGTACATGCAGGCCGTCCGCCCGCGATCCAGGTAAGCGGTTTGTCGAAGAAGGTGGCCGACGCCAGCGGCGAGCTCACCATCCTGCAAAGCATCGATTTTACCGTGCAACCGGCCGAGACGCTCGCGCTGGTGGGTGCATCCGGCTCGGGCAAGTCGACCCTGCTCGGCCTGCTGGCTGGCCTCGACACGCCATCCTCCGGCACCGTGCTGCTCGATGGCACCGACATCTTCGTCCTCGATGAAGACGGGCGCGCGGCCTTCCGCAAGGCCAAGCTGGGCTTCGTGTTCCAGTCGTTCCAGCTGCTGGCCCACCTGACCGCGCTCGAGAACGTGATGCTGCCGCTCGAACTGCGCGGCGATGCAGGGGCGCGCGAGAAGGCCACCGAGATGCTGGGCCGAGTTGGGCTGTCGAGCCGCCTGAAGCACTATCCAAAATTCCTGTCCGGCGGCGAGCAGCAGCGCGTCGCGCTGGCGCGCGCCTTCGTCACCGAACCGCCGCTGCTGTTCGCCGACGAACCGACCGGCAGCCTCGATGCCGCCACCGGCGAGTCCGTCATCCAGCTGATGTTCGAGCTCAATCGCGAACGCGGCTCGACCCTGGTGCTGGTGACCCACGATCCGGGCATGGCGGCGCGCTGCGGCCGCACGATCACGATCGCGGCCGGCCGCCTGGTCGAATAAATACATCAACGGCTGGCGGCATCCTTCACCAGCCGGTTCAATACCTTGCGCACGGCTGCCGGCAACTCGCCGGCGGTCATGCCGATCGGACCGACGCCTTCGTCCACCAGCGCATCGGCCGCCGCGCCATGGATCCAGGTGGCCGCAGCCGCCGCCTCCCATCCGGTCCATCCCTGCGCCAGCAAGGCGCCGCAAATCCCCGCCAGCACGTCGCCGCTGCCCGCCGTGGCCAGGCCGGCATTGCCCGTGGGGTTGACCAGCACATCGCCATCGGGACGCGCGATCACCGTGCCCGAGCCCTTCAGGATCACCGTTGCATTGGTGCGCAGCGCCATTTCGCGCGCGGCTTCCAGGCGGTCGGACTGCACGACCGCCGCCGTCATCCCGAGCAGGCGCGCGCCTTCGAGCGGATGCGGCGTCAATACCGCCGGCGCCGTGCGCTGCGCCAGGCGCGATTGCAGGTCGGGGCTGGCGCCGATCAGGTTCAATGCATCGGCGTCGATCACCAGCGGGCTGTCGCTGTCGAGCGCCCTGGCCAGCAAGCGGATCGCATTGGCCGAGTCGCCCATGCCGGGGCCGATCACCAGCGTGCGGCCAAAGAAATCGAAGTCCTCGGCCGCGCGGAACATGATCTCGGGCTGGCTGCTGTCGTAGCCAGGCGGCGTATTCAGCGCGGCCACGTAGACACGGCCGGCGCCCGCGTACAGCGCACCGCGCGCTGACAGTACTGGCGCGCCGGCCATGCCGTGGGCGCCGCCGATGATCGCGACGTCGCCGAAGCTGCCCTTATGCGTGTTGTGGCGCCGCGCCGTGAAGCGGTCGGCGAACAGCGGCAGGCCGCTCAGTTGCGCCGTCGCGCGCGGTAGTGACTCGCTGCCGACGCCGAGTATGTCGACCCGCACCTCTCCGGCATGGTCGCGGCCGTCGGCCGTGTGCAGGCCGGGTTTATCGCCGAGGAATGTGATCGTGTGGGTGGCGCGCACCGCGATGCCGTCCGGGCCGATCACGGCGCCGGTGTCGGCATCCAGGCCGCTCGGCACGTCGAGCGCCAGGATCGGGCAGTGTATCGTCTCGAGACCGACCACGACTTCGCGATAGTCGCCGTCGACCGGCCGCTCCAGACCGATGCCGAACAGGCCGTCGATCACCAGGCACCATTCGGCGCCGGGCGGCAGCATGTCGATCCAACCGACCGAGCCGGCGCGGGCGCGCTCGTAGGCGGCTGCCGTTTCGGCCGAGGCGTCGCGCCGGCCCGGCAGGTGCAGGACGGTGGCGTCTACGCCGGCGTCGGCCAGGTTGGCCGCGGCTTCGAGCGCGTCGCCGCCATTGTTGCCAGGACCGGCCAGCACCAGCACCGGCCGGTCGCGCCGGTCGCCCAGCAGTTCAAGGGCAAAGTCGCTGGCAGCCTTGCCGGCGCGCTGCATCAGGGTGCCCGGCGCCAGGCCGGCGTAGGCTGCTTGTTCGATGGCGCGCAATTGCGCGACCGTGTAAAGATGTCGTTCCATGCTCGTTCATATCGTTGGGGGTATGGATTCATTGTCGTGCATTTCAGCCAACGTTGTCGCGCCGTCCGATCTACAATAGGCGCTTCCCCCGTTACAGCAGGAGCAAGGCATGGATTGGCAGTTCTGGATCGACCGAGGCGGCACCTTCACGGATATCGTGGCGCGGCGCCCGGATGGACAACTCGTCACGCACAAGCTGCTGTCGGAGAATCCGGAACAGTACCGCGACGCGGCCGTGGCAGGCATCCGCCACCTGCTGGGCGTGGCTGCCGGCGAGCCGCTGCCTGCGGCGAGCGTCGAAGCCGTCAAGATGGGCACCACCGTGGCCACCAATGCGCTGCTCGAGCGCAAGGGCGAGCCGACGGCGCTCGCCATCACGCGGGGCTTCCGCGATGCGCTGCGCATCGCCTACCAGAACCGGCCGCGCCTGTTCGACCGCCACATCGTGCTGCCCGAGCTGCTGTATGCACAGGTGATCGAGATCGACGAGCGCATGGGCGCACACGGCGACGTCGTGCAGCCGCTGGACGAAGCATCCGCCCGCGCCGGCTTGCAGCAGGCGTATGACAGCGGCCTGCGCTCGCTGGCGATCGTGTTCATGCACGGCTACCGCCACACGGCCCACGAAGCCGCGGTGGCGCGCATCGCGCGCGAGATCGGCTTTACGCAGGTGTCGGTCTCGCACGAGGTGAGCCCGATGATGAAGCTGGTCGCGCGCGGTGACACCACCGTGGTCGATGCCTACCTGTCGCCGATCCTGCGTCGCTATGTCGACCAGGTGGCGGGTGAGCTGCCCGGCGTGAACCTGCAGTTCATGCAGTCCAACGGCGGCCTGACCGATGCGCGCGCCTTCCAGGGAAAGGACAGCATCCTGTCCGGCCCGGCCGGCGGCATCGTCGGCATGGTGCGCGCCAGCCGGCTGGCTGGCTTCGAGCGTGTGATCGGTTTCGATATGGGCGGCACCTCGACCGACGTGTCGCATTTTTCGGGCGAGTTCGAGCGGGTTTTCGAGACCCAGGTCGCCGGCGTGCGCATGCGCGCGCCGATGATGAGCATCCATACGGTGGCCGCCGGCGGCGGCTCGATCCTGCACTTCGATGGCAGCCGCTATCGCGTGGGGCCGGACAGTGCGGGCGCCAATCCGGGCCCGGCCAGCTACCGCCGCGGCGGACCGCTCGCGGTCACCGACTGCAACGTCATGCTGGGTAAGGTGCAACCGAATTACTTCCCGCGACTGTTCGGGCCTGGTGGCAACGAAGCGCTCGATGCGAGCGCTGTGCGGGCGCGCTTTGACGAAATGGCGGACCAGATCGGCGCCGCCACCGGCGAACGTCCGGCGCCGGAGGCCGTGGCCGAAGGTTTCATCCAGATCGCGGTGGGCAATATGGCCAATGCGATCAAGCAGATCTCGGTGCAGCGCGGCCACGACGTCACCGACTACGCACTGACCAGCTTCGGTGGCGCGGGTGGCCAGCACGCCTGCCTGGTGGCCGATGCGCTTGGCATGAAGACGGTGTTCATCCACTCGCTGGCCGGCGTGCTGTCGGCCTACGGCATGGGCCTGGCCGACCAGACCGCGATGCGCGAGCAGGCGGTGGAAGAGAAGCTGTCGGATGCTGCGCTTGAGACCCTAGCCACCCGGCTGGCGACTTTGGGCGGGGCGGCGCGCGGCCAGCTGCTGAAGCAAGGCGTGGAAGCTGGGCGCATCGCGCTGGTCGAGCGCGTGCACCTGCGTTACGAGGGCACCGATTCGGCGCTGGTCGTGCAGTTCGACGACGTGGCGTCCATGCAGGCCCAGTTCGAGCAGGCGTATAAGCGTCGTTACTCGTTCCTGATGCCGTCGCGCGCATTGATCGTCGAAGCCGTGTCAGTGGAAGCAATCGGCCAGTCCGATGCGCCGCCCGAGCAGCCGGCGAGCGCGACGACGCAGGAAGCAGCTCCGGCGCCGCAGGAAAGCGTGCGCATGTACAGCGGCGCGCAGTGGCATCAGACTGGCATTTACGCGCGCCGCACGCTGCAGCCCGGGCACGTCGTGCGCGGCCCGGCGATCATCGCCGAAGACAATGCGACCACGATCGTGGAACCGGGCTGGCAGGCGCAGGTCACAAGCTACAACCACCTGGTAATGCAACGTGTGGAAGCGCTGCCGGAACGGCGCGCGATCGGCACCACGGCCGATCCGGTGATGCTCGAAATCTTCAACAATCTGTTCATGTCGATCGCCGAGCAGATGGGCCTGCGGTTGCAGAACACGGCCTATTCCGTCAACATCAAGGAACGCCTGGACTTCAGCTGCGCGATTTTCGACCACGACGGCAACCTGGTCGCGAACGCGCCGCACATGCCGGTGCACCTGGGCTCCATGGGCGAGAGCATCAAGACCGTGATGCGCGAGAACGCCGGCCGCATGCGCTCGGGCGACGTCTATGTGCTCAACGATCCGTACAACGGCGGCACCCATTTGCCGGACGTGACGGTGATCTCGCCGGTGTTCGACGAAGCCGGCAACGAGATCCTGTTTTACGTGGGTTCACGCGGCCACCACGCCGATATCGGCGGCACCACGCCAGGCTCAATGCCGCCCGACTCGGATCACATCGAGCAGGAAGGCGTGTTGATCAATAATTTCAAGCTGGTCGATGGCACGGACGGCATCCTGCGCGAAGCAGAAGCACGCGCCATGTTGCAAGGCGCACGCTACCCGGCGAGGAATCCGGACCAGAACATGGCCGACCTGCGCGCCCAGGTGGCCGCGAACCAGAAGGGCGTCGAGGAGCTGCGCAAGATGGTGGCGCACTTCGGCCTGGACGTCGTGCGCGCCTATATGGGTCATGTGCAGGACAACGCCGAGGAGGCGGTGCGTCGAGTGATCTCGGCGCTCAAGGACGGCAGCTTCCACTACGAGCTCGATAACGGCGCCCACATCGACGTCGCGATCCGGGTCGACCAGGCCACGCGCAGTGCGGAGGTCGATTTCACCGGCACGTCGGGCCAGCTGCCGAACAACTTCAATGCGCCGTCGAGCGTGTGCATGGCGGCGGTGCTGTACGTGTTCCGCACGCTGGTGGACGACGAGATTCCGCTGAACGCAGGCTGCCTGAAACCGTTGAAGGTCATCATTCCGCCCGGCTCGATGCTCAACCCGCATTATCCGGCCTCTGTGGTGTCGGGGAACGTCGAGACCTCGACCTGCATCACCAACGCACTGTATGGCGCGCTGGGCGTGATGGCGGCGGCGCAGGGCACGATGAACAACTTCACCTTCGGCAATGCGCGCTACCAGTATTACGAGACCATCTCGGGCGGCTCGGGCGCGGGCGAAGGATTTAATGGCACCGACGTCGTGCAGACGAATATGACCAACTCGCGGCTGACCGATCCCGAGATCCTGGAATTCCGCTTCCCGGTGCGGCTGGAGAGTTACGAGATCCGGCAGGGATCGGGCGGGGCGGGGCGCTGGCATGGCGGCAATGGCGGCGTGCGCAAGGTGCGCTTCCTGGAGCCGATGACGGCGGCGATCCTGTCCAACAACCGTATCCATGCGCCGTTCGGAATGGCCGGCGGACAAGAGGCCGAACGCGGTCGCAACCGTGTGGAGCGCGCCGACGGCCTGGTCGAGGAGCTGGGCCATATCGGCAAGACCGACATGGCGCCGGGCGATGTGTTCGTGATCGAGACGCCGGGCGGGGGCGGATACGGGGAGCCTGCCTGATCCGGATTACTCGATGCGCTCAGCGGCGCGGGTGACCCCGACCGTGTCCGTGGCCTCCGTGATGGCGACCGCCATGTCCGCCATGGTGGCCACGCCATCCGTGGCCGCCATGATAGCGGCCCCTGCCGTGGTGATGGCCGTGTCCGTAGTGGCGCGGGCCGCGGTCGTAGTATGAGAATCCCAGTCCGAGCGTCACGGGCGGATAGGCGTAGGCAGGGCTGCCGTAGGGATAGGCGCCGTAATAGGGGTAGGCCGAATAGCTGGAGTAACCGTAAGCGGGCGCATACGCGCCATCGTAGGCCGCATACGGCGGTCCGTAGGCCACGCAGCCTCCGAGACCGCATGCCATTGATAGCGAAAGAATCAGGCGTTTCGCCGCGCCTATGATCTGCGGGTTCATGGCAGATCCTCACCGGGGGACGATGACCCATTCTAGTCCTGTGCCAGGGCGTCGTCGGCGGTGGATTTGTAAGTAATTGCTACGACGATAGAGCAGGTGGGCGCGAACGGCGATGATTTGAACTCAGTTCGAACTCAGCCGCCGACTAATCCATCGCGGCGTGCGGGGGGGGGCCAGGCGGGCGTGTGATTACATCGTAAGGAAAATGCATGCCGCATCGATCGGTTCCACGGCTCGCCTTGCTAGTGCTATGTGGCGCATTGGGTGCGTGCGGCAGCACGACAACCGAAACACGATCCACGGCGAGTGCCGCAGTCCTTGCGCCGGGCGCCGCGGCGCCTTTGGCCGTGGTCGGCACGGCCTGGGACAACTTCGATCACCGTGGCAGCAGGTGGGCTTGCCGCGACCTCTCCAGCGGCGAGATGGTCTCGTCGAGCATGTGCTACGGCCTGACGAAGGACGACCGCCATTGGCCGGGCATGGCGGTGCCGCCCGGCTATCGCGGCATGCCTGACCCTTGACCCTGGCTAGGCGGTCGCGATACCGTACTTGCGGCGCGCCGCCTGATACTCATCGGTCAACGCCACCAGCCGCGGATGCTGCGCATCCTGCGCGCGAATCCCCTCCAGCAGCTGGGCTGCGGTGTCGCCCAGCGGGTGATCCCATCCCAGCTCGTTCACCTGGCGCAGGATGCCGCCGGCCGTCGCAACCATCACCTGCAGATTGTTTGGCGCGATATGCAGCGCCTCGAGCAGGGTCTGCACCGCGCCGCGCACGTCGCCCATATTGCGCTTCTCGTCGGCCACGCCGAGCAGGATCTGCGCCTGGGCCCGCAGTTGCTGGCCCATGCCCTCGACCATGTCGGTGCGGCCGGCGTTGACGAACACGTGCATCGCCTGGTCGACCGAGATACCGCTGTTGGCCTCGTTCATCACCGTCAGCATGACGTTCGAAGCCTGCTCGTCGAGCTGGTGATCCAGGCAAGCCTTGGCCAGGTCCATGCGCAGGCCGGGCGAGGTGGCGCCGCCGGCACGCACCGCCGTCACTGCCGCCTGCAGCTCGGCCACCGCCGCGCCGACGTTGCCGCTCTTGTCGAGCACCAGCGAGTTGGCATAGGCGCGGCAGGCGTCGGCCGCCGGGTTGCCGCGCATCGAGCGCTCCAGGTCGCGCACCACGCCGGTGGCGCCGAGCAGGTCGTCGCGCGTCACCAGCGTCTTGACCAGGTTGACGTGGTCCTCGGGATTGCGAAACTCGGAATAGCGCGCCTTGGTCACCACCTGGCGGAACGATTTTTCGGCGCCTTCGACGTCGCCCGCAGCGAGCGCCACTTCACCGAGCTTGCGCAGGCGCCGCACCACGTGCGGCGAGATCGCCACCGCGTCTTCCAGCACCTTCTTGGCCAGGTCCGGCTCGTTGCCCGCCTCCAGGCAGCGCGCGAGCAGGTCGTAGCCGGCCATCAGGCGCGGATTGGCGGCCAGCAGTTCTTCAAGAATGGTGCGGGCATCGTCGACCTGGTCGAGGGCGAACAGGGCGCGCGCCATGCCCAGCGCGGCCCAGCCGAGGGGGCGCTCGGTCAGCACCTCGCGATAGACCTCGGCGGCCTCATGGTGCTCGTTCAAGGTCGTGTGCAGTTCGGCGCGGATGCGGGCGAAGTCGGCGGCGTAGCGCGGTTGGGCGCTAGCGCCGTCACGGCAGGCGGCGATCGCCTCGCGCAGCTTGCCTTGGGCCGCCAGCTGCCAGGCCGGGAGCAGGGCGGCGCGGCGCTCCAGCGCGCGCTTGATGCGGCCGCTGAGCATCTCCACCGTGAACGGCTTGAGGACGTAGTCGGTCGGCGTCAGCTCGGCCGCGCTGACTACCTTGTCGTAGACGCCTTCGGAGGTGAGCATGATGAAGATCGTCGAGGCCGAAATCAGGCGGTGGTGGCGCAGGTCTTCCAGCAGCTGCTGGCCATCTTGCCCTTCGCCGCTGCCGCTGGCCAGGTCGTACTCGCACAGGATGACGTCGTAGGCGCGCCGCTGCAGCTGGCGGATGGCCGTGTTGGCGTTGATCGCGTACTCGACCTTGCCGATGCCGGCCAGGTTCAGCATGTTCTGCAGGCTGGTGCGCATTCCCGGGTTCGGGTCGACTACCAGCACCGTCAGGTTTCCATTCTCTTGCATCGTCGCTCTCGTCCAGGTCATCCGGCGCCTCGGTGAGGGCGCGCGTTTAAATATTGTCTACCGTAAAGATACCGGCAAGTTTCAATTCGATCAAGGAAACTGCAGTGTCATATTGTCAGTCGGCCGACGGCCCGACCATAGTGCAACACTGTATAATAGCGGGCTATCTTCCACCCTAGCAGCCACGCTGCATCAACGACTGTCCAAGCCATGTTGATTCTGCCGGGTTCCAATGCCCTGTCCGCCTTCCGTAGCCAACGCCTCCTGAGCCAACTGCAAGCTGTCGCCCCGTCGATTGCCGCCGTCCAGGGACGCTTCTACCACTTCATCGACGCCAGCGCGCCGCTCTCCACCGACGACACGCAACGTCTATCGGCCATGCTCACCTATGGCGAGCCGGCGGCCGAAACGCTGTACGAGGGCGTGACCGAGGAGTTCTTCGTCATTCCGCGCCTGGGCACGATTTCGCCCTGGGCCTCGAAGGCGACCGACATCGCCCACAACTGCGGCATGGCCCACGTGCACCGCATCGAGCGCGGCGTCGGCTACTCCGTGGTGCTCAAGAGCGGCATCCTGGGCAGCAGCATCGGCGCCGCCAAGAAGCTCAGCGGCGAGGAAGTGGAAGCGGTCAGCGCGCTGCTGCACGACCGCATGACCGAATCGGTGCTGCGCAGCGCCGACGACGCCCAGCACCTGTTCAACGAGCTCGAAGGCAAGCAGCTGGAAAGCATCGACGTGCTGGGCGCCGGCCGTGACGCGCTGGTGCGCGCCAACACGGAACTCGGCCTGGCGATGTCGGAAGACGAAGTCGACTACCTGCACGAAGCCTTCACCCGCGCCCAGCGAAACCCGACCGACGTCGAGCTCATGATGTTCGCCCAGGCGAACAGCGAGCACTGCCGCCACAAGATCTTCAACGCCGACTGGATCATCGACGGCGTCAAGCAGGATAAGTCGCTGTTCGGCATGATCAAGAACACGCACCAGCTGAACCCGCGCGGCACCGTGGTCGCGTACAGCGACAACTCGTCGATCATCGAAGGCGCCACCGTGACCCGCTTCTTCCCGCGCGATGGACAGGAATACGGCGCGTCGACCGAGCTGGTGCACACCCTGATGAAGGTCGAGACCCATAACCACCCGACCGCGATCTCCCCATTCCCGGGCGCCTCGACCGGCGCCGGCGGCGAGATCCGCGACGAGGGCGCGACCGGCCGCGGCGCCAAGCCGAAGGCAGGCCTGACCGGCTTCACGGTGTCGAACCTGCTGCTGCCGGACGCCCAGCGTCCATGGGAAAACGCGTCGGACGTGACCAGGGCCGAGCGCAGCGACGCAGTCTATGGCAAGCCGGAGCGCATCGCCTCGCCGCTGCAGATCATGATCGACGGCCCAATCGGCGGCGCCGCCTTCAGCAATGAATTCGGCCGTCCGGTCCTGGGCGGTTATTTCCGCGCCTACGAGCAGAATGTCGGCGCCGCGAACGCGGTCTACGGCTACCACAAGCCGATCATGATCGCCGGCGGTATCGGCAGCATCTCGGCCCAGCATACCCATAAGGATGAGATTCCGGTCGGCAGCCTGCTGATCCAGCTGGGCGGCCCGGGCATGCGCATCGGCATGGGCGGCAGCGCCGCCTCGTCGATGGCCACCGGCACCAATACCGCCGACCTGGACTTCGATTCGGTCCAGCGCGGCAACCCGGAGATGGAACGCCGCGCGCAGGAAGTCATCAACGGCTGCTGGCAGCTGGGCGAGAACAACCCGATCATCTCGATCCACGACGTCGGCGCCGGCGGCCTGTCGAACGCCTTCCCTGAAATCGTCAACGACGCCAAGCGCGGCGCGATTTTCGACCTGCGCAAAGTGCCGCTGGAAGAGAGCGGTTTGGCGCCAAAGGAAATTTGGTCGAACGAATCGCAAGAGCGATATGTGTTGGCGATTTCGCCAGAGAACCTTGCAAAATTTGCATCGCTGTGCGAGCGTGAGCGCTGCCCGTTCGCCGTGGTCGGCACCGCCACCGAAGAGCGCCAGCTGAAACTGATCGACGATCAGGAAGGCAACGCGCCGGTCGACATGCCGATGGACGTCCTGCTCGGCAAACCGCCGAAGATGCTGCGCGACGTCGAACACATCCAGCATGCGTTCCCGCCGGTGGACCTGACCGGCATCGAACTGCCGGAAGCGGCGCGCCGCGTGCTGCTCAATCCGGCCGTGGCCGATAAATCGTTCCTGATCACCATCGGCGACCGCAGCGTCGGCGCCACCAGCGTGCGCGACCAGATGGTTGGCCCATGGCAGGTGCCGGTCGCCGACTGTGCGGTCACCGCAATGTCCTTCGAGGGCTTCCTGGGCGAGGCGATGGCGATGGGCGAGCGTACCCCGCTGGCCGTGATCGACGCCGCCGCATCGGGCCGCATGGCCGTGGGCGAGGCGATCACCAATATCGCGGCCGCCGCGATCGACGACATCTCGGACATCAAGCTGTCGGCCAACTGGATGGCGGCCTGCGGCCAGCCAGGCCAGGATGCGGCGCTGTTCGATACCGTCAAGGCCGTCGGCATGGAACTGTGCCCGGCGCTGGGCGTGTCGATCCCGGTCGGCAAAGATTCGCTGTCGATGCGCACCACCTGGAACGACGAGGGCCAGAACAAGGCCGTCATCTCTCCGGTGTCGCTGATCGTGTCCTCGTTCGCGCCGGTCACCGACGTGCGCCGTTCGCTGACCCCGCAACTGCGCACGGACACCGGCGACACCGCCCTGATCCTCGTCGACCTGGGCCGCGGCAAGAACCGCCTGGGCGCCTCGATCCTGGCGCAAGTGACTCAGCAGTTGGGCGACTCGGTGCCGGACGTCGATTCGCCGCAAGACCTGAAAGCGTTCTTCGTCGCGATCCAGCAGCTGAACAAAGACGGCAAGCTCCTGGCCTATCACGATCGCTCGGACGGCGGCCTGTTCGCCACGCTCGCCGAGATGGCCTTCGCCGGCCGCACCGGCGTGTCGGTCAACCTCGACATCCTGACCATGGAAGGCGAGCACGCATCCGACTGGGGCGACGCCAAGAACTGGGCTGGCCAGGTGGCCGAGCGCCGCAACGAGATGACCCTGCGCGCCCTGTTCAGCGAGGAGCTGGGCGCCGTGATCCAGGTGCGCGCCGACGACAAGAGCGCTGTGATGAACGTGCTGCGCGACCAGGGCCTGGGCGCCTGCAGCCACATCATCGGCAAACTGAACGACCGCGGCGCGATCGAGTTTACGCGCGATGCCAAGGTGATCTACAACGAATCGCGCAGCAGCCTGCACCGCCTGTGGAGCGAGACCAGCTGGCGCATCGCGCGCCTGCGCGACAACCCGGCGTGCGCCGATGCGGAATACGACCGTCTGCTGGACGAAACCGATATCGGCATGACGCCGAAGATCAGTTTCAACCTGGATGAAAACGTCGCCGCGCCGTTCATCGCGACGGGCAAGCGTCCGCGCGTGGCAATCCTGCGCGAGCAGGGCGTCAACTCGCATATCGAGACCGCATGGGTGATGCACCAGGCCGGTTTCATGGCGGTCGACGTGCACATGAGCGACCTGATCGCCGGCCGCGCCAAACTGGACGACTTCCACGGCGTCATCGCCGTCGGCGGCTTCTCGTATGGCGACGTGCTGGGTGCGGGCGAGGGCTGGGCCAAGACCATCCTGTTCAACCCGCAGCTGTCGGACCAGTTCGCGAAATTCTTCGCGCGCCTGGATACCTTCGGCTTGGGCGTCTGCAACGGCTGCCAGATGATGAGCAACCTGAAATCGATCATCCCGGGCGCGCAGGCGTGGCCGAAGTTCACCCGCAACAAGTCGGAACAGTTCGAAGCGCGCTTCGGCATGGTCGAGGTGCTCGACTCGCCGTCGATCTTCTTCGCGGGCATGGCCGGCACCCAGGCGCCGATCGCCATCGCCCACGGCGAAGGCTTCGCCGACTTCTCGCTGACTGGCGATCTGAACGCGGTCAACCAGGCGATGCGTTTCGTCGACAATCGCGGCCAGGCGACCGAAGTGTATCCGTTCAATCCGAACGGTTCGCCGGGCGGGCTGACCTCGGTCACCACCGATGACGGCCGCTTCACCGTGCTGATGCCGCATGCAGAGCGCGTGTTCCGCGCGGCCACGCATTCGTGGGCGCCGGAAGCGTGGGGCGATGAGTCGCCTTGGATGCGCATGTTCCGCAATGCGCGCAAGTGGGTTGGCTAGCCGACGATACCTTACCAAAACGCCTCTTTCGGAGGCGTTTTTTTTGGGTAACATGGTTGAATAAAACTTGTATAAAATTTGACGGTAGGATAGATGTTTGGTTCCCTATGACTAGTGCCATTATCCTCAGAGTTAGCAGGCGAGAAGTTGCAAATTTGGGCGTATGCGTAACGTCCTTTACTAAATTCTTAAAACTTTTGGACCGTTGAGATGATCAAGGACGAACTAATCGCGTTATTTCGTAATGCGCCCTCGGGCCCTTTTCTATTTTTGGGTTCCGGGTTCTCACGACGCTATTTGGAACTTGAGGATTGGGAAGGTTTACTTACCCGCTATTGTGAGATGGGGAAGCCGTTTCAGTACTATTTAACAATGGCGAACGGGAGTTTACCTGCCGCGGCCTCTCTAATCGCAGCTGAGTTTAACAGGCATTATTGGTCTGAAGAGAAGTATGCAGCAAGTAGGGAAAGATTTAAGTCGAAGTTGCGGGACGCTACGAGCGCACTTCGGCTTGAAATTGCCGGATATTTGTCGACACTCGACCAATCCAAGGCGAAGACCTCAAAATACGGCAATGAAGTCGCACTGTTATCCGATTTAAGCGTTGATGGAATTATCACGACAAATTGGGATCTCTTTATCGAGCAACTTTTTCCAGAATATCGACCGTTTATCGGGCAGAAGGAATTGCTATTTTCGAATCCCCAGCAGATTGCAGAGATTTATAAAATACATGGCTGTGCAAGTAAGCCCGAGTCTTTGGTGCTGACAAACGAAGATTATATTGATTTTAATGCTAGAAATCCGTATCTCGCTGCAAAGCTCATAACTTTGTTCGTTGAGCACCCGATTATATTCATCGGTTATCGCCTCTCCGATCCAAATATTCAAGGTATTCTGCGGGCTATCGCATCGTGCATTGGTTCAGATAACATTGAGAAGCTGAGGAAGAATTTAATTTTCGTTCAACGACCGCGTGAAGCTCAAGGTGAAGGTCTATCGCACACAGCTGTTACAATCGACGGGGTGCAGATTCCGATTGTCTCAGTGGTAACGAATGATTTCTGCCAGATCTACGAGGCTATCCAGACTGTTAAGAGGAAGATTCCCGCCCGAGTACTTCGGTACTGCAAGGAGCAACTCTATGAGGTAGTAAAGTCAGTAACTCCAACTGACAAAATTTATGTCTCCAGTATTGATGAGATTGGAAAATCGCAGGATGTCGAATTTGTAGTCGGCCTCGGGGTTGCTCGAAAGAATGCTGGTGATGAAGGTATTGCTGAGAAAGGGTATTCCCACATTACATTGCTTAACTTGCTTACTGACGTTATTCACGATAACGGAGGGTTAGACTCGGAACAGGTAGTGTCCCGTGTCATACCTTTGGCTGGAAGAAATACTCCGAACGTTCCGGTATTTAAATACCTTAGAAATGTCGGCATAAATTCACTGGACGACTATAAGAATTCTGATTACGAGTTGGATAAATGGGTGCTTAGGGATCTTAAGGACTTCAGGATGAAGTCAGTTGCCAAGCTATTCTTTAAGCACCGGCACTTAAGTATCGAGGAGTTAATTGCAGCATGCACGCCGGAGAACGCTGCTATATTTATACCGCTATTGGCGAAGGATAAGATCGATTTAGCCGTGCTTTATAAATTTATCGTCGAGCATGAGGAAAAAATTGATGCAAAGAAATCAGTGTACTCGAGCAATTTCAGGAAATTGATCGTCTTATACGATAGGCTGAAGTGGGGCTGGTAATCGCCGGACACACGATCGAAGGTCGGGTCTGACATTCAGCCACGGCCTCGAGACTAGCCTTACTCATCGCTTCCGAGATTTAGAGTTTCGGCCCGATGCCGGCTTCGAAAGCTGAGTTTGTGTCCGAATGTCAGACCTGCCCCTTGTCCGGTGACCTTTGTCCGAATGTCAGACCTAACCCTGGCAGTGCCTATGCCCCTCGCAATGCCCACGTTTCGACGTAGTAGCGTAAAAGGTTCGCAACGTCGGCGGGCGACCGAACCATCGCTCTGGAAGATTTCCACGCCGTCGCAACTCGTTACGAAAAACGCGGTCATAACAACATGGCAGTAGTGACCATTCCAACAATTATCAACCTCCGCCGCCACGCCGGCGGGGGAGCTTGTTTCGAGTTTGGGGGCTTCAGGCTGCGGCTGGCTGACAACATACGCTACGCGCGCTGGAAATACACGAGGTGACGATTTTTTGGCACGATAATGCTAGAACTGAGATTAAGATGGCTGCCGATCTTTATCTACGGTAATTCGTGGCTTTTAAAGAGAGAGCGAGAGCGAGGAAGGACGGCGCCGGATGGCAACAGAGCCCATTTGAAGATTCTTATATTAGGTGGCCGCAATAATGCGCTGAGTGTCTGAGATCGGTTCAAGCTGGCTGTCGGATAAATATTTTTTTAGACTGGCTATAAGTTTTGCGCGATCAATTGGTCCGGACTCGGGTAGTGGCGCTAAAAAGTCATCGGTCACCGAAATTTTCTGGGAGACTGCCATCAGTAGAGAGCCAACGTTTAGAACAGATCGATCAACGAACTTGCGCAGCACAGAGATTTCATCGTCTTCCGTGATTCCGCTAGAAGCATGTCCGACATCAACCTCGTTCCGGATAATTAAAATTGGTATCAGCTGCGACTCAATCCGCTCTTTGGAATAACCGACCGTTTTTAGTTTATCTCTTAAATCGTTACGACTTGAGGCGGAAAAAAGTAACTCGATGCATTTTGCCAAGTTCAGCAGAACTTCCGGTAGTGCGGTGTATGGAGGAAAGGTTACCTGTCTAGGTGATCGAAGTCGAAGTGCATGGCGGTAGTACAAGCAGCAAGTCGCGAACCTATTATAAGATTTGCTGTTTGGATTAACTAATGACAGCGATTCTTGGATTAAGTCAGCCCTCTGATCTGACGCGACAGTTGCGATAAGTGCACTGTACACGTTAGCCGGAGCGATTGCCGTAAATCCTACGCCGGCGACTTCCCCACTAACGTTAGATGTGCTGGTGTAAATACCTAATTTGAGAGATAGCATGGTTGATAATTACGTGCTAACCCAGCTGATAAGCGCACTCATCTCATCTATTGAGCCAATGCGCGCTCTGACCGACGCTTTTTTTCCCCGCACTGAGATTGTTCCTGTGTCGAATTTCCCGTCATAGCTAATTGGGCCGGGAGATTCAGTTGATTTAATACGCATAATGCCGATTGGGCCTAGAACTTCAAATTCAGCTGAGCCATATACGACAGTTAATGGCCCGTCGTCCGCCGCACCCTCAAAGAAGTCGAACGGTTCCAGATCAAGACTTGCATCTAGATCTGCTGGCCAAGCGATTTCGCTAGATCCTTCCTCGAACAAAAACTGGTATCTAAGCTTCCATAAGTTACCCATTGGTAATTATCTTTGGCAATGATTAGCGGATTTGAAAGACACATTCTATATGAGCAGTGTGCGACATGCCTAGCAGCACTCACTTGAAAATTGGAACATCTTCCAAGATGGCGGGTCAGATTGACGGTCACAGATCGAGGGTCTCACACTTAGACACAGGTCGAGGGTCAGGTTTGAAATTTTAGAGACGGTCTCGAGAATGGCTTATCTTAGTGAATCCGAGAACAAGAAATTTGGTCCGATGCTTTCTTCTACAACTGAAATTGTGTCCGGATACCAGCCCGACCATCGCTGTGACCAGAACTGGGCCGGCCACGTGGCCGAGCGCTGCAACGATTTGACCCTGCGCGCACTCTTCAGCGAAGAGTTGGGCGCAGTGATTCAGGTGCGCAGGGATCCAGGGCCAGGTCTGACATTCAGACACAGCCTAGAGAATAGCCTTACTCATCGATTCCAAGATTGATAGTTTCGGTCCGATGCTTGCTAAACAGCTGAGGTTGTGTCCGAATGTCAGACCTGACCCTCGCAGTATGGATGTTAATGGACCTTGACCGTCTGCAGTTGGGGTTCGTTCACCGCACCGGCTTTGACTTGATGCGTGTGGCTATCGTGAACTGGTTGCGATCAAAAATCCCAGAACTTTCTGATTTAGAACGGTAGTCGAACCTTACCCTCGCTTTCTCGCATATACCCTCCATTTTTGGCGCTTAGAAGTGCTTGATTTAAAAGCCTGCGGGTCATGTAGCAGCGCGATTCAAGACGTACTCGACATCCGCGCCGTCTCCCTCGATACGTTCCCAACCCAGCCGGGCATAGAAGCCATCCGCCCTGGTGCCGGCGCCCGTGCTCAGCCTTAGCTCGTCGAAGCCAAGCGAGAACAACCAGCCGGTCGCCAGCTCGAGCAAGCTCTTCGCCAATCCCCGGCCCTCGTGACCAGGCTCGACGAACAAGGCCCAGATCGAGCCATCGGTGCGGTTCGCATAGCTGAAAGCGACCGTCACACCATCGATCTGCACCACCCAGCCGCGCCCGTCGCGTTCCAGGAAATCCTCGTACATCTGCCGCGTGACGCGGCCCGGGTCGCGTAGCCGGTTCTCATTGACCGCCAGCCGTATGCGCGACATCGCCGGTATGTCGTCGACAGTGGCCCGTCTGAAGATCGCGCCTGTCATGGCCACATCCTGTGCAGCTTTCCTCGTGCGGAGTTCTTGAGCAAGTCGTGCGCGCGCGGGTCGATGCGTGCCGCAGAAACATGCCGGAGCACATGAGCGGCAAATTCCGGAAGACCCATCTGCATCCCGGTGACCCGCACCATGACGCCAGATTCAAGCTCGAGCCGGTACCAGTTCATGCGCTTGTTGAAGGCGACACGCCGGACGTCGCTCCAGCGGAAGTATCCACGTTTGCCCAGCGTACGGCCGTACGCCATTCCGTCGTCATCGATCACATGACGCGCCAGGTAATAGTCGCCGATGAGATACAGGGAAAGCAGCGTCATCGCGCTGCCGACCACGAACGGAATCGGACCGCCGGTTTCGGTGTACGAACCGAACAGCATCCCGATGGACATCGCGAGGCAGACGATGCCGACGATGAGAAGTGGCGTCGGCTGCCTCAGCGTGCGTGCCTCGCTCGCAGGCCGGTCGCGCAGGCGACTGCGGGCGAACCAGCGCATCATGAACGTCATGGCGACAATCCAGAAGACGACCTGGAACAGAATGCCGAAGTAATCAAAATCCATTGAGGTATGCCAAGGAAAAACCGCAACAATAGCAGATAGGTCCGAGCACGAAATGCACGGATATTCACATCGAGCAGGGCAGCTTCAATACGACACGATCGCAAGGCACACGACCATAAAAAAAGCGCTCCCTCAGGAGCGCTCTTCGATGCCGTCAACCGGCGATTACTGCACCTTGGCCTTCTTGACCAGGCTTTCGCGGTAGGTTGCCAGCTGACGCTGCTGCAGGCCTTCCGCGACTTGCTGCTTGACTTCTTCGAGTGGCGGGACCTTGGTCGCGCGCACGTCTTCCAGCTTGATGACGTGGAAGCCGAACTGCGACTTCACCGGGGTCTCGGTGATGGCGCCTTTTTGCAGGGCGACCATGGCTTTCGAGAACTCAGGCACGTAGGTTGCCGGGCTTGCCCAGCCCAGGTCGCCGCCGTTCTGGGCGCTGCCGTCTTTCGACTGCTTGGCCAGCTCTTCGAACTTGGCGCCGCCTTTCAGCTTGCCGATGATGTCCTTGGCGGTGGCTTCGGAATCGACCAGGATGTGGCGGGCGTGGTATTCCTTGTCGCCGATCATGGCCTTCTGCTTGTCGTACTCGGCCTTGATCTCGGCATCCTTGACCGGGTTCTTCTTGACGTAGTCGGCCAGCATCGCATTGATGATGATGCTCTGGCGGGCGTTGTCGATGGCCGACTTGACGTCGGCGCGGTTGCCGATGTTCTGCTTGTCGGCTTCCTGGATCAACACTTCACGGCTGATCAGGTCGTTCTTGATCGCGGTGCGCAGGTCAGGGGAATCGGTGGCGCGGCCCTGGGCGACGACTTGCTTGACCAGCTGGTCGACCCTCGCTTGCGGGATCGCCTTGCCATTGACGGTTGCAGCGTTTTGCGCGAGTGCAGGCAGGGCAACCAATGCGGTCATGGCTAACAACAGGCGGGCTGGCTTCAAAATCATTGTTGAGATCCTATATAAACACGATAAGTATCGCCGCAGGCGACGAGAGCCGGCGCAAACTCAGCGCCGGCGACAGCACATATTACTGCACCTTTGCCTTTTTGACCATTTGCTCCTGATAGTCACGCAGCTTCTGCTGGGACAGATTCTCGGTCAGCTGTGGCTTGACTTCGTCCAGGCTCGGGAACTTGACCGGACGGGTATCGTCCAGCTTGATCACGTGGAAGCCGGCATTGGTCTTGACCGGCACGTCGGTGATCGCGCCTTTCTGCAGCTTGGTGAAGCCGGCCGAGAATTCCGGCGGCAGGGCGCCCGGAGTGACCCAGTCCAGGTCGCCGCCGTTGCCGGCGGTACCGGTGTCCTTCGAGGTCTTGGCCATTTCTTCGAACTTGGCGCCGCCTTTCAGCTTGCCGATGGCGGCCTTGGCTTCGTCCTCGGTCGTGAACAGGATGTGGCGCACATGATATTCCTTGTCGCCGGTTTCGGCCTTGACCTTGTCGTACTCGGCCTTGATCTGGGCGTCGCTCACCGGGTTCTTGGTGATGTATTCGCGGGCCAGGGCGTTGACGACGATCGATTGGCGGGCGTTATCCAGCGCTTCGCGCACTTCGGGTTTCTTGTCGTAGCCTTGCTTGACGGCTTCCTGCATCAGCACTTCGCGGGCGATCAGGTCGTTCTTGACGGCTTCGCGCAGTTCTGGCGAATCCTGGTTCTGGCCCTGGGCCACGACCTGCTTGATGACGGCTTCGGCGCGCGACGAAGGGATCGCCTTGCCATTCACCACTGCGAGGTTCTGGGCGAAAGCGGGAGCCGATGCAACGGCGACAAGGGCTAACAGCAGGCGAGCTGGCTTAAAGGTCATGTGTGTTCCTGTAGCGGGGATAGTTGCTGGACGAGATTAGATGTGTTCTTGTGACTAGCAGTGTAAATTGTCGGGCAAATTACTTAAAGCTGCCTGAAGCCGACGTAGAGGACAGCTCGGAAGGCGCGACCGCATGGATGGCGAGCGCGTGGATTTCCGCCTTGTTGATCATATCGTGAACGGCATCATACACAAGACGATGGCGCATGACTAGCTTGAGGCCTTCAAAGCGGGAGGACACGATTTTGACCGTGTAATGGCTGCCGCCGGAGGCCGCGCCGGCATGGCCGGCATGCAGGTGCGAGTCGTCGATGATCTCGAGCGACGCCGGGGCCAGTTCGGCCTCGAGAATGGCGCGCACGCGTGCTTCGCGGTCGCCTTTGCCAGTTGCAGTGTTCATGCTTCTTCCTCCTTGATGTATTTCGAAAGCATCATCATCTGGATCACGATGAATCCGAACATGATGCCGGTAAAGCCGAACAGCTTGAAGCTGACCCAGGCGCTGGTGTCGTTACGGAAGACAACGAAAGCCATCAACAAGTTCAGCAGGCCCATGCCGGCGAAGAACAGGATCCAGCTGTAGCCGAGCCGGTTCCACACCGGGTCGGGCAGCTTGAGATTGGCCTCCATCACGGAGCGCATCAGGTTCTTCTTGTAGAACACCTGCGCCATCAGCAGGGCGACGGCGAAGGCCCAGTACAGGATGGTCGGCTTCCATTTGATAAACAGGTCGTCATGGAAATAGATCGTGGCGCCGCCGGCGACCAGGATCACGGCCATCGACAGCCACAGCATATTGTCGACCTTGCGGCCGCGCACCAGCAGGTAGCCAACCTGCAGCGCGGTGGCGACGATCGCCACCGCGGTGGCCAGCAGGATCGCCGACTGTGCGGGCGGCACGGCGCCGCCTGCGATCAGGCCACCCAGGTACTCGACGGCCAGGCGGTGCGCCCACTCCTGGTTGCTGTCGCCGTACTTGTAGACGCCAAAAAACAGGAGGACCGGGAACAGGTCGAACAGAAATTTCTTCACCGCGTCACCCTCAGATCGGTTCGAACCGCATCGAGGCGGAATTGATGCAATAACGCAGGCCGGTCGGCGGCGGGCCGTCCGGGAACACGTGGCCCAGGTGGGCGTCGCACACGCCGCAGATGACCTCGGTGCGCACCATGCCGTGGGTGCGGTCGACCTTCTCGATCACATTCGCCGGGTCGAGGGCCTTGAAATAGCTGGGCCAGCCGCAGCCCGAGTCGAACTTGGTGTCCGATTCGAACAAAGGGGTATCGCAGCACACGCAGTGATAAATGCCGTGTTCGTGGTGGTCCCAGTACTTGCCGGTGAAGGCGCGCTCGGTGGCGGCGTGGCGGGTCACCTGGTATTCCATCGGGTCGAGCTGGTCGCGCCACTCGGCGTCGGTCTTGGTCACTTTGTCGGTCATGATTCTCTTTCGTGGTGTGAGGGGCTGGGCCCGGATGCGGCCCAAGCGAGGCTCAGGACGAGCAGCTCACCTCGAGGTGGGCCGCCCAGTCCGGCGGCAGGGCCGCATAGGATTCATTCTCGGGCTGTTCGTCGAATGGGCGCTCCAGTACGGCCAGCAGCTTGTGCACGCCACTGAAATCGCCGTTCTGCGCCTGTTCGATGGCGACCTGCGCCAGGTAGTTGCGCAGGATGTATTTTGGATTGGCCCCGTGCATGGCTTCGCGCCTGGCCGCGTCGCTGCTGCCTTCGTGGCGCAGGCGGGCGCGGTATTCACCCGTCCAGGCGTCGCAGGCGGCGCGGTCGATGAACAGGTCGCGCAGGGGTTCGTCATTTGCCGGCTCGTCGACCTTCAGTTCTCCCAGGCGGCGGAAGAACAGCGTGAAATCGGCGTGGTTGTCCTGCAGCAGCGTGAACATATTGTCGAACAGCGCCGCATCGCCGTCGTGCGTTTCCTTCAGGCCGAGCTTGGCATGCAGCAGGGTCTCGAGCTGGCGGCCGAACTCTGGCCGGTAGACGTCGAGCGCTTCCTCGGCCGCCTCGGGCTCGCCGATCAGCGGCAGCAGGGCATTGGCCAGCGCATAGCAGTTCCAGTGGCCGACCGGCACCTGGTTGGCATAGGAGTAGCGCCCGCCCTGGTCGGTGTGGTTGCAAATGTGCTTGGCGTCGAAGGCTTCCATGAAGCCGAACGGGCCGTAGTCCAGCGTCAGGCCCAGGATCGACATATTGTCGGTGTTCATCACGCCATGCATGAAGCCGACCGCCTGCCAATGCGCGATCATGCGCGCGGTGCGGCGGGTGACTTCGGCCAGCAGTTCCTGGTACGGGTTGGCGGCGCCCTCGAATTGCGGGTAGAACTGGCGGATGACGTAGTCGGCGAGCGTCTTGAGCTCGGTCTCTTTGCCGCGCGAGGCCCAGTGCTCGAAGGAGCCGAAGCGCACGAAGGTGGGCGCCATACGCGTGACGACCGCGGTACTTTCCATGGTCTCGCGCGCCACCTGCTGCTGCGAGCCGGTGACCATCAGCGCGCGCGTGGTCGGGATGCCGAGCGCGGCCATCGCTTCGGAGCACAGGAATTCGCGGATCGACGAACGCAGCACGGCGCGGCCGTCACCCATGCGCGAATACGGCGTGCGGCCGGCGCCTTTGAGTTGCAGCTCCATCCGGCCGTTCGGCGTGGCGAGCTCGCCCAGCGTGATCGCGCGGCCGTCGCCCAGCTGACCGGCCCAGACGCCGAACTGGTGGCCGGAATACACGGCGGACAAGGGCTGCGAACGCGCCGCGACCTTGTTGCCGGTAAACACGTCGACAAAGTCGGGACGAGCGAGATCGGCCGCATCCAGCCCGATCAGGGCGGCGGCAGGGCCGCTCGCCGCCACGAAATGGGGCGAGGGCAGCGGCGTCGGCATGAGGCGCGTGTAGAACGCCGGTGGCAATTCGGCAAACGAATTGTTCAGTGGAAGTTCGTCGGCAGTGATGGCAGTGTCCGTGGCAAAGTGGTCAAGATTGGCGGATTTTACCGCACCAGGCCGATTCTATTCGCGCACCCGTGCGATATGGGCCAGCGTTACATCCGGTAACCGCTCATTGCCGATCTGGCTCAAGGAGTTGATGCGGTGCATCATCGAATCCGATTGACGGGGGCACGCTTCGCGAACGACACTTTTCGTGTTGCCATTCTATTCACGGAGAGCCGATGCACTCGTACCCGATGAGTCCCTTGCAAGGCCAGATGATGGATGAACCGCTGCTCATCTCGGGCATTCTCGAGTTCGCGGCGCGCCATTACGGCGATACCGAGGTCGTCTCGCGCCGGGTCGAGGGCGACCTGCACCGCTACACCTACCGCGATTGCGCGCGCCGCGCGCGCCAGCTGGCCAACGCCCTTGGCGCGCTCGGCATCGGGATGGGCGAACGCGTCGCGTCCCTGGCCTGGAACGGCTACCGCCACCTGGAGCTGTACTATGGCGTGTCCGGCTCGGGCGCGGTGCTGCACACGATTAATCCGCGCCTGCATCCTGACCAGGTGGCCTATATCGTCAACCACGCCGACGACCGCGTCCTGTTCTTCGACCTGACCTTCCTGCCGGCCATCGAAGCCATGGCGCGCCAGTGCAAGACGGTCAAAGCCTATGTCGCGCTGTGCGGCCGCGAGCACATGCCACCGGCCGGCGCAATCCCCGGCCTGTTGTGCTATGAAGACCTGATCGAACGAGAGTCCAGCGACTACGAGTGGCCGCAGTTCGACGAGCGGTCGGCGGCGGCCCTGTGCTACACCTCGGGCACGACCGGCAATCCGAAAGGCGCCCTGTACTCGCACCGCTCGACGGTGCTGCACGCGTATGCCTCTGCGATGCCGAACGCCTTGAGCGTCTCGAGCGCCGACGTGGTGCTGCCGGTGGTGCCGATGTTCCATGTGAATGCCTGGGGGCTGCCGTACTCTGCGCCGCTGGCGGGCGCCAAGCTGGTGTTCCCGGGGCCGGCGCTGGACGGCAAGTCGCTGTACGAGCTGTTCGAGGCCGAAGGCGTGACCTTTTCGGCCGGTGTGTTCACCGTCTGGCTGGGCCTGATCAACCACGTCCTGTCCAATGACTTGCAGTTCTCGACCTTCCGCCGCACCGTGATCGGTGGCTCGGCCTGTCCGCCGGCCATGATGGATGCCCTGATCGACCGCCTGGGTGTGCAGGTGGTGCACGCCTGGGGCATGACCGAGATGTCGCCGCTCGGTACTGCCTGCAAGCTGCTGGCTAAACACAGGGACTTGCCGCAGGAGGCGCAGCGCGCCGTGCTGCGCAAGCAGGGCCACGCGATCTATGGCGTCGACCTGAAGATCGTCGACGACGACGGCGCCGAATTGCCATGGGACGGTGCGACCTATGGCCACTTGCTGGTCAAGGGGCCGTGGGTGGTGTCCGGCTATTTCCGGGACGAGGGCGGCGACGTACTGCAGGACGGCTGGTTCCCGACCGGCGACGTGGCCACGATCGATGCCGACGGCTACCTGGCGATCACCGACCGCAGCAAAGATGTGATCAAGTCGGGCGGCGAGTGGATCGGCACGATCGACCTGGAGAACGTCGCGATGTCGCACCCGGCGGTGCTGCAGGCGGCCTGCATCGGCGTCCAGCACCCGAAGTGGGCCGAGCGGCCCTTGCTGGTGGTGGTGCGCCGGCCCGGCATGGAGGTCTCGCGCGAGGAGTTGCTGGACTGGTTCGCCGGCAAGGTGGCCAAGTGGTGGACGCCGGACGACGTGGTGTTCGTCGAGAGCCTGCCGGTGGGCGGCACCGGCAAGATCCAGAAGAACAAGCTGCGCGAAGCGTATGGGGGACACAGGCTGCCGACGGCCTGATGTATCCCAGGTCGAGGCGAAAAGAGGTGCGGCAGACACCAACGGGGCGCGGCGAAGACGCACGGACAGGTAGACTGTTATCACTTTTGATAACTTTAGCTTACTGGATCTTCAATGCGCCTGCTCATCGCCCTCATCCTCCCCTGGCTCACCTTCTTCACCATCGGCCGCCCGATCGCGGGCATCATCTGCCTGATCCTGCAAATCACGCTGGTCGGCTGGCTGCCCGCAGCGATCTGGGCCGTCTACGCACTGAGCCAGTACAAGACCGACCAGAAGATCGAGCGCGCACGCCAGCAGCGGGAGTTTTGACCGGTGCCGGCTGTTGCCTGAATAGTACGTTCGTGCATTTTCTCCGGTATAGTGGGCGGTTCATCCAGCACCACCTACGAGGAGAACCAGAGACATGAGCGCCGACTACCAGGTCCACGGCAGCGTTGCCGTCATCACCCTGAACAACCCGCCGGTCAACGGCCTGGGGCTCGCGACCCGCAGCGCCGCCGTGCAGGGCGTGCAGGCCGCCGAGAGCGATCCGGCGGTCAAGGCGATCGTGCTCACTGGCGCCGGCAAGGCCTTCTCGGGCGGCGCCGACATCCGCGAATTCAATTCTCCGAAGGCGCTTACCGAGCCGACCCTGCACTCGCTGATCCGGGTGGTCGAAAATGCCTCCAAGCCGGTCGTGGCGGCGATCCACAGCGTGGCCATGGGCGGCGGCCTGGAGCTGGCGCTGGGTTGCCACTACCGCGTGGCGCTGCCGGGCGCGCAGATCGCGCTGCCAGAAGTCAAATTGGGCCTGATTCCGGGCGCCGGCGGCACCCAGCGCCTGCCGCGCCTGCTCGGCCTGGAAAAGGCGCTGGGCATGATCGTCGGCGGCAGCCCGATCCTGTCCGAGAAGCTGGCCGGTTCGCTGCTTTTCGATGAAGTCTTCAGCGCCGGCACCGAGCTGCTGCCGGCCGCCATCGCTTTCGCCGACAAGGTCGCCGCTGCGCGTCCGCTGCCAAAGGTGCGCGATCGCGCCGTGAAACACCCCGACGCGGCCGGCTTCTTGGCGTCCGCGCGGGCGCAGGTGGATGGCGCCGCTGGTCCGTTCCCGGCGCCGCGCGCCTGCGTCGAAGCGGTGGCGGCCTCGGTGACGGCCGACTCGTTCGAGGACGGCTTGCGCTTCGAGCGCGAGCGCTTTATTCAACTCACCGCCACGAGTGAGTCGAAGGCGCTGCGCCATGCCTTCTTCGCCGAACGTTCGGCCGGCAAGGTGCCCGACGTACCGGCCGACACGCCGCTGCGCGCCATCGCGACGGCGGCCGTCGTTGGTGCCGGCACCATGGGTGCGGGAATCGCCATGAATTTCGCCAACGCCGGCATCCCGGTGACTATCCTCGAGATGAAGCAGGACGCCCTCGACAATGGGCTGGCCGCGATCCGCATGGTGTATCAGAGCGGCGTACGCAAGGGCAAGCTGGCGGCCGACCAGCTCGAACAGCGCATGGCCATGATCAAGGGCACGCTGTCCTACGATGCTATCGCCCAGGCCGACATCGTGGTCGAAGCGGTGTTCGAGGACATGGGCGTCAAGGAGCTCGTGTTCCGCGAACTGGACAAGGTCATGAAGCCGGGTGCGATCCTGGCCACCAATACCTCGACGCTCGACGTCAACCGGATCGCCGCTTTCACCGGGCGTGCGCAGGACGTGATCGGGCTGCATTTCTTCAGCCCGGCCCACGTGATGAAGCTGCTCGAGATCGTGCGTGGCGCGCAGACCGGCAATGACGTGCTGGCCACCGCGCTGGTGCTGTCGAAAAAACTGAAGAAGACGGGCGTGGTGTCGGGCGTATGTGATGGTTTCATCGGCAATCGCATGCTGGAGCAGTACCTGCGGCAGGCGGTGTTCCTGCTGGAAGAAGGTGCGCTGCCGGAGCAGGTCGACCGCGCCATCGAGACCTTCGGCTTCGCGATGGGACCGTTCCGCATGAGCGACCTGGCCGGCAACGACATCGGCTGGCAGATTCGCAAACGCCGCGCCATCGAGTCGCCGGGCTTCACCTATTCGAAGCTGCCGGACCTGCTGTGCGAACAAGGCCGTTTCGGGCAAAAGACCGGCGCCGGCTGGTACGACTACCGCGCAGGCGAGCGCAAGGCAGTGACGTCGGAGGCGGTGAACGATATGGTGGTGCGCTACTCGGCCGACATCGGCGTGACGCGGCGCGTGGTTGCCGACGAGGAGATCGTCGAGCGCCTGGTGTACGCACTGGTGAACGAAGGCGCGAAGATCATCGAGGAAGGGATTGCGCTGCGCGCTTCCGACGTCGACATGGTCTACCTAAGCGGCTATGGCTTCCCGCTGCATCGGGGCGGCCCGATGTTTTATGCAGACAGCGTCGGCTTGCCGCAGGTGCTGTCGGCGGTCGAGCGTTTTGCGCAGGGACGTCAGGGCGAGGCGTGGCAGCCGGCGCCGTTGCTTGCGCGATTGGCGCCACTCGGCCAGGGCTTCAACGGGTAAGGATCGACGCCGGCTTTCGCCGGCTCGAAAAAAATGCCGCTGGCTAGCCAGCGGCATTTTTCATTGGACACCCGCTATCTCAGTCGTTCGCGTAGATATTATTATCCTTGGTCTCCCGCACGAACAAGGCGCCGATCACGAAGGTGATCAGTGCGATGACGATCGGATACCACAGCCCGTAATAGATATCGCCTTTGAACGCCACCAGCGCAAAGGCGGTGGTCGGAAGCAAGCCCCCGAACCAGCCGTTACCGATGTGATACGGCAGCGACATCGAGGTGTAGCGGATCCGGGTCGGGAACATCTCGACCAGCATCGCCGCGATTGGGCCGTACACCATGGTCACGTACAGCACCAGTATGAACAGCAGCAAGACCAGCATCGGCTTGTTGATCTGCGCCGGATCGGCCTTGTCTGGGTAGCCGGCGGCCTTGAGGGCGCCGTTCACCTCTGCCTTGAGTGCTGCTTCGCTGGCCAGCGAGGGCTTGTCGAAGTTCAGGTTATCCGGCGTCATGACCGCGTTGAAGGAGCGGTATTCGGTTTCGCCGATCTTGATCGTCGCGACGGTGCCGGGCGGCGCATCGACGCGGTTGTAGCTCACCGAGGCCGCGGTCAGCATGCGGGTGGCGATGTCGCACGAGTTCGGGAATTTCTTGGTGCCGGTGGCGTCGATCTGGAAGCTGCAGGTATTTGGATCGGCTACCACGACCACCGGCGCGGTCTGCAGCGCGGTTTCGAGCGCGGGATTGCCGTAGTGGGTGATGGCCTTGAAGATCGGGAAGTAGGTGGCGGCGGCGATCACGCAACCACCGAGGATGATCCACTTGCGGCCGATCTTGTCCGACAGCGCGCCGAACACGATGAAGAACGGGGTGGCCAGCAGCAGCGCGATGGCGATCAGGATGTTCGCGGTCGGGTCGGCGATCTTGAGCGTCTTGGTCAGGAAGAACAGGGCGTAGAACTGGCCGGTGTACCACACCACGGCCTGGCCCATCGTCAGGCCGAGCAGGGCCAGCAGCGCGACCTTGGCGTTCTTCGGCTTGAGGAAGGCTTCGGACAACGGCGCTTTCGAGGTCTTGCCCTCGGCCTTCATCTTGGCGAAGGCCGGCGACTCGTTCATCGACAGGCGGATCCAGACCGAGATGCCGAGCAGCACGACCGAGATCAGGAAGGGAATACGCCAGCCCCAGGCCTGGAATTCCTCTTCGCCGGTCAGGGTGCGGGTGCCCAGGATGACCAGCAGCGACAGGAACAGGCCGATCGTGGCCGTGGTCTGGATGAAGGCCGTGAACAGGCCGCGCTTGCCGTGCGGAGCGTGCTCGGCCACGTAGGTGGCGGCGCCGCCGTACTCGCCGCCCAGCGCCAGGCCTTGCAGGATGCGCAGGGTGACGAGGATGATCGGCGCCGCGATGCCGATCTGCGCATAGCTCGGCAGGATGCCGACCAGGAAGGTCGAGGCGCCCATCAGCAGGATGGTCACCAGGAAGGTGTACTTACGGCCGATCATGTCGCCCAGGCGGCCGAACACCAGCGCGCCGAACGGGCGCACGATGAAGCCGGCGGCGAAGGCGAGCAGGGCGAAGATGAAGGTGGTATTCGGGTCGCCGATGAAGAACTGCTTGGCGATGATGGAAGCGAGCGAACCGTAGAGATAGAAGTCGTACCATTCGAAAACGGTGCCGAGGGAAGACGCGGCGATGACCTTGCGTTCTTCCTTGGTGAGTCCGGCGGAGGTGGGTGCAGCTTGTCCTCCGACAGTATTGCCGGGTGTGATAGCCATGGGTGTCTCCGTAATTAATTTTGTGTAACCGGAAATGCTGATTGTTGGTCAGCTAACTTCACTGTGCGCCTGAAACCTTACGCGAATCTTGCATATTGCTTACAGCTAGCTTACAGGTAAGTTCCCTGGTCTCGCGTCTCCTTGTCGGACTACTCCCCGTTCATAGGAGAGATTCATCCTAGTTAGTCCCGGATATGAATTTGATATTTCTTCGCGAACGGTCGTGCTGTCGCTATGCTATGCTCGATCGGCTTCCCTCTCCGGCAACGGCAGGGAAGGCAATCACCCACCATGAATAGGACAGGAAACAGAATGATCAAGCACATCGTGATGTGGAAGCTGAAGGAACAGGCCGAAGGCGCGGACCGCGCCACCAATGCGCGCGAGATGAAGCGCCGGCTCGACGAGTGCGCGACCATCGTGCCGGGCATCCTGACTTTCGAGGTCACTCTGGCCCAGCCCGATCTCGAGGCGACCTATGACGTGGTGCTGTACTCGGAATTCGCCGACCGCGCCGCGCTCGAGGCTTACATCAAGCATCCGACCCACCAGGCGGTCGTGCCCTTCATCGGCGCCATCCGCGAAGGGCGCCAGTGCATGGACTACGAGGTCTGAGCCTTTCATCATAAAAACCAGGAGACCGCATGCGCACCACGCAGGAGCTGTTTTCACTGAAGGACAAGACCGCCATCGTGACCGGTGGCTCGCGCGGGCTCGGCCTGCAGATGGCGCAGGCGCTCGGCGAGCAGGGTGCGCGGCTGGTGATCTCGTCGCGCAAGCAGGAGGAACTCGATGCCACCGTGGCCCAGCTGCACGCCCTCGGCATCGAGGCCAGCTGCTTCGCGGGCGACCTGTCCGACCCTGGCCAGGCGCAGGCGCTGGTTGAACAGGCGATCGCGCGCCTCGGGCACGTCGACATCCTGATCAACAATGCGGGCGCCACCTGGGGCGCGCCGGCCGAGGACTATCCGCTCGAGGCCTGGGACAAGGTGATGAACCTTAACGTGCGCTCGATCTTCCTGGTGTCGCAGGCGGTCGGCAAGCTGTCGATGATTCCGCGCCGCTACGGACGCATCATCAATATCTCATCGATCGCCGGCCTGGCCGGCAACCCGCCCGATGCGATGCAGACGCTGGCGTACAACACGTCCAAGGGCGCAGTGGTAAATTTCACCCGTACGCTTGCCGGCGAGTGGGGGCGCTACGGCATCACGGTCAACTCGATCGCGCCGGGCTTCTTTCCGTCGAAGATGACGAAAGGCGTGCTCGCCACCTATGGCGCCGATGGGCTGGCCGCTGCGGCCCCGCTCAAGCGCCTGGGCGACGACGAAGACCTGAAAGGCGCCGTGGTGCTGTTCGCTTCGGATGCTGGCAAGCACATCACCGGCCAGGTGCTGGCGGTGGATGGTGGGGTGACGGCGGTCTAGTTTAGGGAGGGGCAGGGATGGACGAGTTTCACGATAAGGTTGCGGTGATCACGGGCGCCGCCAGCGGCATGGGGCGCGAGTTCGCCAACCTGGCCGCCAGCCTGGGCATGAAGCTGGTGCTGGCCGACGTCCAGCCCAAGGCCCTCGAAAAGGCGGCGGATGAGCTGGCGAAGCAGACCGAGGTGCTGGCCATGGTATGCGACGTGCGCAAGGGCGAGCACGTACAGGAACTGGCCGATTCGGCGATGGCGCGTTTCGGCGCGGTGCACCTGGTGTTCAACAATGCCGGCGTGGGCGCCGGCGGCCTGGTGTGGGAGAACTCCGAGGAAGACTGGGAGTGGGTGCTGGGCGTGAACCTGTGGGGCGTGGTCCATGGTGTGCGCGTGTTCACTCGTACGATGCTCGAATGCGCGGCGCAAGACCCGGGCTATCGCGGCTGGATCGTCAACACCGCTTCGATGGCGGGGCTGCTCAATTCGCCGGCGCTGGGCATCTATAACGTGTCCAAGCATGCGGTGGTGTCGCTCACCGAGACCCTGTACCACGATCTCAAGCTGGTCGATGCGCCGATCGGCACCTCGGTGCTGTGTCCGTACTTTATCCCGACCGCGATCGCGCAGTCGCACCGGCACCGGCCGGACGAATTGCGTACCGACGAAATCATGACCGCGAGCCAGATGGCGGCGCAGGCGCTCACCGAAAAGGCGGTTGGTTCCGGCAAGGTGTCGGCGGCGGACGTGGCGCGCCTTACTTTTGACGCGATCCGCGAAGAGCGTTTCTATGTGTTCTCGCACCCGCAGGCGCTGGGCGCGGTGGCCGAGCGCATGGATGCCCTGGTCCATGCGCGGCAGCCGGCGGATCCGTATGCGGCGACGCCGCATTTGAAAGAGATCCTGAAAGCCGGAATGAAAGGACGACGGTAGGGTGGGCGGGTCTCCCGCCCACGCGTTCAACTCACGCCGCGGCGACGACGCCCGGCTGAACCACCCGCTCATGTAACTCCGGCGCCGCGTCCCGATACAGCTTGACCACGGTCGAGGTGCGGGTGCCATATTCGGGCGACTCGATGCACACCGGCGACAGCATGCGTTCCATCTCGATCGGTACGCCGGTCTCCGGCAGCCGCACGTCCGGCGCGCGCGTGGTATCGGCCAGCATCTCGAAGTAGGCATCCTCGGGCGCCCCCTGGCACAGCAGGCTCGCGAATTGGGCCTTGGTGCGCAGCACCTTGGGCCACGGCGTGTCGAGCAGGCCGTTGGAGATTCCGTAGATGCGACCCCGGGCCAAAGGCTGCCCGTTGCGCGGATCATCCTTGCCGCGGTTCGAGTACCAGTACAGCGTATCGCGGTCGCCCAGCACCAGGTTGTAGCCGTTGTACAGGTCGGGACGTGCCGCCAGTTCGGCCACATACGCCGCCGCATCGAGCTCGCCGCGCAAATAGTCGGCCACCAGCGCGCCGCGCGACGGTGCGTCGAGCCGGCGCTCTTGCGGGGCGCGGATATTGGTCAGCGCCGCGAAGCGCGGGCCGGTCGGGCCGGTGAGCGACACGCCCATCCAGCTGCCGCCGCCCTGCAGGTCGCGGCCCGCGATCACGTGCGGCGCCTGCGGCCAGGGGCCGGCCGGGGCGGCGGGGCGGTCATAGAATTCGTCGCGGTTGGCGGCCGCGATGACGGGCATGCCGGGAACGACGTGCCAGGCGAAGACGATCAGGCACATGGCGGCAAGTCCGTGAAGATTTCAAGACGGCGCGGCCCGGCGAGCAGGGCCTCAATGCCGGCGTCGACGACCGCCTGCTTCAACACTGCATCGAAAGCGTCAGTCACGCCTGGATAGACTTCCATCCAGGTCTGCAGGCCGTCCTTGTCTTCGGGACGGCGCTTGAGCGCTACCCGCACGCCCACGTTCTGCTCCAGACGGCGAGCCATGGCGTGCACCAGTGGCGCCAGCCGTGCGGCGTCCTCGCTGCGTACCTTGTAGTAGACGTATAGGTCGACCATCGCTAGTCGTCGATCGCGTCGAGGCTATAGGGCATGGGCAGGAAGCGCAGCGGCGCGCCGGTGGCCGAGCCCAGATGGACATCTTCGCCAAGCGCCGCGAGCTTGATCTCGACCAGCGCATCGGCGCCGCCACGGCCGTTCGGCGCGGCGTTGACCACCATGCCGCAGGGCTGATCCGGATCCGCCGCCGAGAAGACTTCGTCGCCAGCGCGCGCGGCGGCATTCTCGATGCTGGCCAGCGCGGTGCGGCGCTTGATCTTGCCGAGGTATTTGGTGCGCGCGACGATTTCCTGGCCCGGATAGCAGCCCTTCTTGAAATTGACGCCGCCCAGCAGCTCGAGGTTGATCATCTGCGGCACGAACTGCTCTTGCGTCGCGGCGCTCACCTGCGGCTCGCCGGCGTGGATGGTGGCCAGGCGCCAGGCCTGGTTGCCGCCCAGTGCCAGTTCTTGTTTCAACACCGGCAGGGCCGCGCTGGCGGTTTCGCTTGATGCGATCCACAGGTAGCGCGGCGCGCCGAAGGCGTCATGCAGGCGCAGCACGGTGCCGAACTCGCCGCTGGTCTTGCCCATCGGCGCGGCTGGCAGCGTATTGACGAAACGGCCAAGCGCCGCCTGCGCCTTGGCGCCGCCAAGGCCGAGTACGGCCATGAATGGTGCTTCGTCGGTGGCATCACGCAGCTTGGCTTTGCTGCGCAGCACAAACATCGACAGGCGTTTTTGCAGCGGCGGCTGGATGGCGCGCGGCAGTTGCAAATACACGGTATCGAGCCCAGCATCGGCGTCGCGCCACATCAAAAAGCTCGCTTGCAGGCGGCCTTTCGGCGTGCAGAAACCAGCGAAGCGGGCCTCGGTTTGCTGCAGGTGCTCGACGTCGTTGGTGAGCTGCGCGTGCAGGAATTTCGCGGCTTCTTCGCCGGCCACGGCGATCAGGCCCTGGTCGGTCACGGTGGCGACAAAACCGGCCGCGAGCGCGTCGCTATCGAGGGGCGCGCCGAAGTCCTCGACCTGGGTGGCTTCGTCGAGATGAAAGCGTGCGCCATGCGTGGCGAGGTGATCAGTCCAGTTACTCATGAAATTCCGAAATATTTTGGCAATTAGGCTTTATCATTACGGCCTCATTATAGAGTTGTCGGGGAAATCGCGCCGGGAGCGCCGCAATCCGCATTGGCATCCGTGTTTGAACCCGCACACACCACATGGCATTCATAAAAAAATTACTCGTTACCGGCGTCGTGGTCACGCTGGCAGCCGCAGGCGGATTCTCCTGGTGGACCAAGCACTCGCTGACCACGGGCGGTGAGCCGATCGAATTCACGATCAATCCCGGCAGCGGCGTCGCATCGAGCGCGCAGCAGATGGTGGCGGCCGGTGTGCCGATCAACCCGACCATGTTCGTGCTGTTGGCGCGCCTGACGGGCGACGCCGCCCGCATCAAGGCCGGCAGCTATGAACTCAAACCCGATACCAGCCCGCGGCGCCTGCTGACCCAACTGGTGCGCGGCGAGTTCGCGCAAGAAGCGATCGTTATCATCGAGGGCTGGACATTCCGCCAGATGCGCCAGGCCATCAGCTCGCACAATCGTCTCAAGCACGATACCGTCAAGCTGTCCGACCAGGAATTGATGGGCAAGATATCGACCGAGTTCAAAGACCCTGAGGGCATGTTCTTCCCGGATACCTACCTGTTCGCCAAGGGCTCGTCGGAAATCGAGATCTACCGGCGCGCGCACCAGGCGATGATCGACCACCTGAACGCAGCCTGGGAAAAGCGCAACAAGGATCTGCCGTACAAGACGCCGTACGAGGCGCTGATCATGGCGTCGATCGTCGAGAAGGAAACGGGCCAGAAGAGCGAGCGCAATATGATCGCCGGCGTGTTCGTCAACCGTCTGCGGACCGGTATGCTGCTGCAGACCGACCCGACCGTGATCTACGGCATGGGCCAAGCCTATGCGGGCCAGATCCGCAAGAAGGACCTGCTGACGGATACCCCTTACAATACCTATACGCGCGGCGGGCTGCCGCCGACGCCGATCGCGCTGCCGGGGTTGCAGTCGCTGAATGCGGCGCTTGCGCCGGCCGAGACGCCGGCGCTGTATTTCGTGGCGCGCGGCGATGGCACCAGCCACTTTTCGGATAACCTGCTGGACCATAATCGGGCGGTCAATCGTTTCCAGCGTGGCATCACCAACGGTCCACTGACCGAATCCCACTAACACGAAGCAAGGCAGCACATGCAGGGCAAGTTCATTACCTTCGAAGGCATCGACGGGGCGGGGAAGTCGACTCACATCGGCTTCGTCACCGATTTTCTCGCGTCGCGGGGCAAGCAGATCGTCTCGTCACGCGAACCGGGCGGCACGCCGCTCGGCGAAAAGCTGCGCGACTTGCTATTGCACGAAAAGATGCACCTGGAGACCGAGGCGCTGCTGATGTTCGCCAGCCGCCGCGAACACATCGCACAAGTGATCGCGCCCAATCTGGCCGCCGGCAAATGGGTGCTGTCGGACCGTTTCACCGACGCCAGCTTTGCCTACCAGAGCGGCGGCCGCGGCCTGCCGCGCGCCAAGATGGAAGCGCTGGAAGCCTGGGTGCATCCCGAACTCCAGCCCGACCTGACCCTGCTGTTCGACGTGCCGCTCGAGGTGGCGCGCCAGCGCCTGGACGCGACCCGCACGCTGGACAAATTCGAGCGCGAGCAGGCCGACTTCTTTGCGAAATGCCGCGCTGAGTACCTGCGCCGCGCAGAGCAATTCCCCGAGCGTTTCGTCGTGGTCGACTCGACCAGGAGCATTGCCGATATCCAGGCCAGCCTGGCCCAAGTTCTGGAGAAATTGTTGTGACGATGTACCCGTGGCAAGGGGCCGCCTGGTCCCGGCTGCAGCAGATGCGCGCGCGCATGCCGCACGCGATCCTGTTCCATGGCCCGGCCGGCACCGGCAAGGCCGATTTTATCGAAGCCTTTGCCCAGGCCTTGCTGTGCGAGAGCCCGCAGCCTGACGGGCATGCCTGCGGGGCCTGCGCGTCCTGCGGCTGGTTCGTGCAGCACAACCATCCGGATTACCGCCGCGTGCGGCCTGAGGTATTCGAAGACGATCTGCCGGCCGACGGCGAGGACGGCGAAGCGGGCGCCAAGTCGAAATCGACCAAGGCGCCGTCGAAAGAGATCAAGATCGAGCAGATCCGCAATCTGTCGGATTTCATGAATATCTCGACCCACCGCCAGGGTTTAAGGGTGGTGGTGCTGTATCCGGCCGAGGCGCTGAACATGCCGGCCTCGAATGCGCTGCTCAAGACGCTGGAAGAGCCGCCACCTGGCACCGTGTTCCTGCTGTCTTCCAACAGCCTCGACCGGCTGCTGCCGACGATCCTGTCGCGTTGCCGCAAGTTCGCGCTGCCGACGCCGTCGCACGACGAGGCCCTGGCCTGGCTCAAGGAGCAGGGCGTGCCGGACGCCGACAGCTGGCTGCGCGAGCAGGGCGGCGCGCCGCTGGCGGCCCTGGCCGAGTCGACCAATGGTAGCCGTGAGGACATGGAAGCGTTGCTGCATTTCCTGGCCCGGCCCGCGCCGGACGCCGCGCTGCGCGCCGCCGAGAAGCTGGCCAAGGCCGAGCTGCCGGCCCTGGTGTCGTGGACCCAGCGCTGGCTGTACGATGTGTTTTCGTACAAGTTGTCAGGCAATATTCGCTACTACCCGCGCTACCAGAAGGAGTTGGCGGCGCTGGCCGGCCGCGTGCAGACGCCGGGCCTGCTGCGCGTGATCAAGGCCGTGAACGAGCGGCGCGCTGTGGCGGATCATCCTTTGTCGGCAAAATTGTTTGTCGAAGATATGCTGCTTGAGTACACTGCTTGCTGCACATGAAAGGACCACGATGAGCGTCACCCAGCCAGAGACGAATGCAGCCCAGGCCCCGCGGCCGTCGGTGCTGTCGCTGGCGATCAAGGAAAAGGCGGCGCTGTACGCGGCCTATATGCCGTTCCTGAAAAATGGCGGCATGTTCGTGCCCACCAACAAACCTTACAAGATCGGCGACGAGATCTACCTGATCCTGGCGCTGATGGACGACCCGAACAAATACCCGATCGCCGGCACTGTCGCCTGGATCACCCCGAGCGGCGCCAATAACAACAAGGCGCAAGGCATCGGCGTGCATTTCCCGGCCGACGAGGCTGGACAGCGCGCCAAGGCCCGTATCGAAGAGATTCTCGGCGCGGCGCTGCGGTCGTCGCGCGCAACCCATACCCTGTAACCACCACCTTCGTTTCATGCCATCCTACGTCCATCGCCTGGCCCAACGCGACGACCTGCCGGTCATCGTCGATATCTACAATTCCACCATTGCTTCGCGTGAAGTCACTGCCGACACCGCACCTATTACGGTCGAGTCGCGCGTGGGTTGGTTCAATGACCACACGCCCGATCGGCGTCCGCTGTGGGTGATCCACGATGCCGAGGACAAGAGCGAGCATCCCGAAGTGCTGGGCTGGCTGTCGTACTCGAACTTCTATGGCCGTCCGGCGTATTCGGGCACGGCCGAGGTGTCGATCTATATCGCCGAAAGCGCGCGTGGCAAGGGTCTGGGGCGCTACTGCCTGGAGCTGGCGATGGCGTTCGCGCCTGAGGTCAAGGTGCATACCCTGCTGGGCTTTATCTTCGGTCATAACCAGCCGAGCCTGGCGCTCTTCCGCAAATACGGGTTCGAGACGTGGGCTAATTTCCCGCGCGTGGCCAATCTCGACGGGATCGAGCGCGACCTGATTATTCTGGGCAAGCGCGTCGCAGACTGATGTAGAAAGAGCGGGATGGATACCGCTCTTTTTTCTTTGGGCCGTTACAACGCTGTGTCAGCGCAGCCTGGCGCTGTTTCAGCAATCATTTCGGCTTGTAGGAAACGCGACCAGATAACGCAATCGTGCCGGCGCCGGTGGACAGGTCTTCGGTGCCGCTCAAATAGCCGCCGCCGGTTGCGCGAGCATAGGTGCCGGAGCCGCCGGTGATGGTGAAGGTGCCGCCGTTCATGACGTAGGCAGTGCCTGCGCCGGTGGGAAGGAACTGGCCACCGTAGTTAGCGAAGATCTGGTCGCCGTTCGGAAACAGCAGGACGAACTTGCCGTTGCTGAAGGTGAATGTCGTGCCAGATTGGGCGAAGCAATCTCCTCCGACGAACGCGACTGGCGTTCCGTCGGCCGTCTCACCATGGCCGGCAAGCTTGCCGCCGAGGGTGGACGCACATTGCGTCGCGGGACCGACTTTTTCATTGAATACGCCTTTGACTTCAAGCGCCCTGGTCACGGTGGGGCCGGCCGAGGCCGAGAGCGAAGCGGCCATCAGGACGAGGCTGGGCAGGAGGCGGAGTGAGACAGTTTTCATCGCGATATTTCTTCGGTTGTTAAAAAATTGATATGACACATACTAAGATAAGTGAAGAATTTTGTTTCGCGCACGATTCGATCTTTTTACGTTGTTGCAAGTTTTCCACGTTTGCCGCATAGACCACCGTTTCCCCGCATTGGGTTCCCGGCCCCAGACGGGAAGTGAAGCGGCTGTGCGGTAGTGGCCTGCATGGCGCTCCCCGCCGCCTGGCTTTACAATGACAGGATGTTTATCGATTCCCATTGCCACATCAATTTCCCGGAACTGGCAGCCCGGATGCCCGAAATCCTGGCCAAGATGGCCGAGAACAAGGTGACGCACGCGCTGTGCGTGTCGGTCGATCTGCCTGACTTCCCGCAAGTGCTCGCCCTGGCCGAGCAGCATCCCCACATCTTCGCCTCGGTCGGCGTCCACCCCGACTATGAAGACACGGCGGAGCCGACCGTGCAGCAACTGGTCGAGCTGGCCAACCACCCGAAGATCGTCGCCATCGGCGAGACCGGCCTGGACTATTACCGTCTCGAAGGCGACCTGGAATGGCAACGCGAGCGCTTCCGCGTGCACATCCGGGCCTCGCGCGAAACCCGCAAGCCCCTGATCATCCATACCCGCGCCGCCAGCGAAGACACGATCCGCCTGATGAAGGAAGAGGGCGCCGGCACGGAGGCGGGAGGCGTGGCCGGCGTCATGCACTGCTTCACCGAATCGCTGGCCGTGGCCGAGGCCGCCATGGCCCAGGGCTTCTATATTTCGTTCTCGGGCATCGTCACGTTCAAGAGCGCCAAGGAATTGCAGGCGGTGGCGCAAGCCGTGCCGCTCGAGCGCATGCTGATCGAGACCGATTCGCCGTATCTCGCACCGGTGCCATTCCGCGGCAGGATGAACGAGCCGGGCTATGTAGCCCATGTGGCCGAGTACATCGCCACGCTCAAGGGCGTCTCGCTGCGCGAGGTTGCCGACCGCACCAGCGAGAATTTCTTCAACTTGTTCCAGACCGCCAGGAGCTGACACGTGCCGATCCGCCGCTTGCTTGCCACCAGTTTGCTGTTTGCTGTAGTTGCCGGCGCCCACGCCGCCCTCCCGCCCACGCCGCAGCAGGTAAGTTCCTTCTTCCGCGCCGTGCAGATGGATGACGCCAGCACGGTGCGCAAGATGGTCGGTGCGGTCGTCAATGCCAATGAGCTCAATCCCCTGGGCGGCGAGCCGGCCCTGGTGCTGGCGATCCGCGAAGGCTCGCGCGAGGTGATCCTCGAACTGCTGCGCCATCCGGGTACTGACCTCGAGCGCAAGGCGGTCAATGGCAATACGGCGCTGATGATGGCCGCCTTCAAGCGCGACGAAGAGGTCGTCCGCGCCCTGTTGAAAAAAGGGGCCAAGGTCAATCAGCCGGGCTGGACCGCGCTGCACTACGCGGCCGCCAGCGGCGACGACAAGATCGCGCAATTGTTGATCGAACATGGCGCCAAGCTCGACGCCGTGTCGCCACGTGCCAGCGGCGCATTTACGCCATTGATGATGGCGGCGCGCGAAGGGAAGGATACGACGTCGAGGCTCCTGGTCGCCCGCGGCGCCAATACCGCGCTGAAGAATACGGAAGGCCATACCGCGGCCCAGATCGCCAAGCAGGCGGGACGCGACGAACTGGCCAGGGAACTGGGCGGCGCTACCCGCTGAACCTTCCCGCGTGACAATTCGATCCTGAATTGGACGGTAAAACGCGCTTAGCTCGACCAATTGCGCAAGGGCAATGGTATCCATAATGCTTCTACGGTCAAACGACCACCGATTACCAAGGATACCCATGCTCAACGAACGCGAAATCGAAAGCTGCTACCTGGGGCAGTTCATTCCAGTCCACTACCATCACAATATGCTGATGGACCAGAACCGGATGCACAGCTTCAAGAATGCCATCCACTATTCCGTGCTCCCCGGCGCGAAAGTGCTGGAACTGGGCGGTGGCACTGGTGTGCTTTCCTTCTTCGCGGCCCAGAGTGCCTCGAAAGTGTATTGCGTCGAGTTCAACCCGGACATGGTCCAGGAAGCGCGCCGCTTCCTGGCGATGAACCCCAATGGCCACAAGGTGGAGGTGGTGCACGCCGACGCCTTCGACTACCTGCCGCCGGAACCGGTCGACGTCGTGATCTGCGAAATGATCCACGTCGGCATGCTGCGCGAAAAGCAGGTCGAGGTGATCGAATCGTTCAAGCGCCGCTACCTGGCCAAGTTCGGCGGCCCGCTGCCGCTGTTCATGCCGGAAGCCGTGATCATGGCGGTCCAGCCGATCCAGCAGGCGTATGATTTCGACGGCTTCTATGCCCCGATCGTCCAGTTCCAGGAAACCGGCGTGGTCCAGCCAGGCACGGCCGAGCTGGCCCAGCCCGCCGTGTACAGCATCCTCGACTTCAGCCAGCCGGTCGACAGCCTGATCGCCTGGGAAGGCTCGATGGTGGTGGAGCAGGGCGGCACCCTGAACGCGATGCGTTTCGTGACCAAGAACGTGCTGGCCATCGTGCAGGAGCAGGCGACCACGATCGACTGGCTCAACCACTACATGACCCTGCCGCTGTACCGTCCGGTCGAGGTCAAGGCCGGCGACCTGCTGCGCATCTCCTTCGCCTACCGCGCTGGCGGCTCGATCCCGTCGCTGCAAGCGTCGATCAAGGTCGAGGTCGTGACCGAGCAGGCGGCCACCGAGGCGCATGCGCCGACGGTGGAGGAAACTGCCACCTACGCCTGATTCCTCGGTGCCGGCCGGTATAGTCGGCGCAGGCGTCTAGTTTCACGAAATTGTTGAGTTAGCGCTACCCGTCGCCCTCGCGAAGGCGGGGGCCTAAGTTCTGCACGCGTCATCGCTATGCTTGCAAACTTAGGCCCCCGCCTCCGCGGGGGCGACGTGCATGCGGCGGCTTGATCGGTCGTTGCTACCGTTCAGCCCACATTTCCTCCCGTTTATCGCACCCCGCTGGCCCCAGCACCTCTTTCGGCCTACATTCACCATGATGCTTCTTCATGGAGAAAGACGATGCTGAGTTTCCTGGTATGGTTGCTGCTGCTGTTCCTTTGCTGGCCAATCGCGCTGCTTGCCTTGCTGCTGTATCCTGTGGTGTGGCTGCTGTTGTTGCCGTTCCGCCTGCTTGGGATCGGCGTCGATGCCGTGTTCAACCTGCTGCGCGCGATTGTCATGCTGCCCGCGCGCGTGCTCGGTCACAATCCGGCGCGCTGACGAGCCTGCTTAAGTCTTCGGCAGAATGTTCGGCAGATAACAGACTATGGCCACTTGATCTTCTACTGTGGAGCTGCGCGCTTTCATCCGGAAAGCGCGCATTGAATAGAGGAAAATGACTATGCGCCTGGATATTTACCGCAGAGCCGAACACGACGGCAAGTTCTCGTACCTGGCCGTGCCCGAAGCCAAGAACATCCCCGAAGAAGCCACCAATACCGATTGGGAGATCGAAGCCCGTGCCTTCGAGGTCGACGACAACGCCGACCAGATCGAGGATTTCGACATCGACAACCTGAGCGGCCAGATCGCCGAAAAAGGGTATGCGATGACGTCGGTGCTGCACTGACATTTTCCTGGCGGTGTTGCCACCGCCAGCGCCGGCGGGCGGGCTTTCCAGCCCGTGCGCCGGCGCCATCCTCCCTCTCCAGGAAGTCGGCGGGGCCGCCACGGCCCAGTAGCCGTTGTGGTATCCTGCGTCCTTGATCAAGGGAGTCAGCCGCTTGGGTGGCTGCGATGGAGGAAGTGATGAAGTGGGTCGTGGTAGGTTTCTATATTCTGTCTATCCTGCACATCCATTTCCGCGGGCGCGTGCGTCTGCCGTTCCGTCGCCAGATCTTCGATCACTCGTCGTTCATGGCGCCCATCAATATCTTCATGCACAAGTTCTCGAAGGTGCCGAACACGCCCTTCATCCCGGTGAGCGAGTTCCCCGAACTGGCGCGCCTGCAAGAGAACTGGCCGATCATCCGCGCCGAAGCCGAGAACCTGCTGGCGCTCAAGAAGATCAAGGCCGCCGAGCAGAACGACGATGCCGGCTTCAATTCCTTCTTCAAGAACGGCTGGAAGCGCTTCTACCTCAAGTGGTATGACGCCAGTCATCCGTCGGCCGAGCGCCTGTGCCCGCAAACCTATGCGCTGCTGCAATCGATCCCCTCGGTCAAGGCGGCGATGTTCGCCGAGCTGCCGCCGGGCGGCAAGCTGAACCCGCACCGCGATCCGTTCGCCGGCTCGATGCGCTACCACCTGGGCCTGGCTACGCCGAACGACGACCGTTGCTTCATCGACGTCGATGGCGAGCGTCACAGCTGGCGCGACGGCGAGGGCGTCGTGTTCGACGAAACCTTTATCCACTGGGCAATCAACGGCAGCGAGAGCGACCGCGTGATCCTGTTCTGCGACGTCGAGCGCCCGATGCGCTACCGCTGGATGCAGGCCTTCAACCGCTGGTTCGGCCGCACCGTGATGACCGCCGCCGCCTCGCCGAATGAAACCGGCGACCAGGTCGGCCTGGTGAGCAAGCTGTTCCGCATTTCCTTCTATGCCGGCCAGTACCGTCGCCGCTTCAAGGCCTGGAACAAGACCGCCTACAACATCACCCGCGTGGCGCTGGTCATCGCGCTGGCCGCCTTCATCTATTGGATCTGATCCTACTTAAGCCGTAGTGCGTGCAGGCGGCCACGCCTGCACAATCCCTGTGTTCCCGAAAACGGACATTCGGCCATTGTCGCTACAATGGCCGTCCTGAATCCCACACATGGAGGAAGTCGATGGCAAAAGTACTGGTTCTGTATTACTCGTCGTATGGCCACATCGAGACGATGGCGAATGCTGTCGCCGAAGGCGCGCGCAGTGCGGGCGCGACGGTCGACGTGAAACGGGTTCCCGAAACCGTTCCAGAAGACGTCGCCAAGGGTGCCCACTTCAAGCTCGATCAGGCCGCGCCAGTCGCCACCGTCGCCGAGCTGGAGCACTACGATGCCATCATCGTCGGTGCGCCGACCCGTTACGGCCGCATGCCGGGCCAGATGGCGGCCTTCCTCGACCAGACCGGCAGCCTGTGGGCGCGCGGCGCCTTGAACGGCAAGGTGGGCGGCGCCTTCACCTCCACCGCCACGCAACACGGCGGTCAGGAAGCCACGCTGTTCTCGATCATCACCAACCTGCTGCACTTCGGCATGACCATCGTCGGCCTGCCGTACAGCTACCAGGAACAGATGACGCTGGACGAGATCGTCGGCGGCAGCCCCTACGGCGCCACCACCATCGCCGGCGGCCAGGGCCAGCGCCAGCCGAGCGAGAAAGACCTGGGCGGCGCCCGCCACCAAGGCGAATTGATCGCCAAGACCGCCAACAAGCTGTTCGGCTGATCCACGCGATCCGGCCCGCTGCCGCTTGGCAAGCAGCGGGCATATTGAATCTTTGGTATCTTGGCACTCTGCCGCCGCGGCGGTTCTTCATGAGGCGCCAACGACATGACCACGCTTTTCGATTTTCCTATCACCAAAAAATGGCCGGCGGCACATCCCGAACGGCTGCAGCTGTACTCGATGCCCACCCCGAACGGCGTCAAGATTCCGATCATGCTCGAAGAGATCGGCTTGCCGTACGAGGTGCACAAGGTCGACTTCGCGAAAGACGAGCAGAATTCGCCGGCCTTCCTGTCGCTGAACCCGAATAACAAGATTCCCGCCATCCTCGATCCGGACGGCCCGGACGGGCAGCCGCTGGCGCTGTTCGAATCGGGCGCGATCCTGCTCTACCTGGCCGAGAAGAGCGGCAAGCTGATCCCACGAGATGCGGCGGGGCGCTATCGCGTCATCCAGTGGGTGATGTTCCAGATCGGCGGGGTGGGACCGATGTTCGGTCAGCTCGGCTTCTTCGTCAAGTTCGCCGGCAAGGACTACGAAGACAAGCGCCCACGCGACCGTTATGTGGCCGAATCGCGCCGGCTACTCGGCGTGATCGACGCGCAGCTGGCCCAGCACACCTGGATCGCGGGCAACGACTTCACCATTGCCGACATCGCGGTATTCCCCTGGATTAATGGTTTGCTGAATTTCTACGAGGCGGAGGACCTGATCGGCGCCGAAGACTTCGGCAATGTGAGGGACGCGCTGGAGCGTTTCCTGGCGCGCCCCTCGGTCAAGAAGGGACTCAAGATCCCGTCCTGATTTCGCCGTGGATCAGTATGGGCTGGACGTCGGGCGCACGATCATCTCGCTGACGTCGACGTCCGCCGGCTGTTCGATGGCGAAGGCGATGGCGCGCGCGATCGCTTCCGGCTTGATCGCGCCCTTGCGGAATTCGCGCATCGTGTCGCGCGCCAGCGGGTCCGAGATCGAATCGGCCAGTTCCGACTCCACCACACCGGGCGAGACCAGGGTCACGCGGATGTCGCCGCCCACTTCCTGGCGCAGGCCTTCGGTGATGGCCGCCACCGCGAACTTGGTGGCGCAGTAGACGGCCGCCGTCGGGCTGACGGTGTAGGCGCCGATCGAGGCGATATTGATGAACTGGCCGCTGCGGCGCGCCTGCATTCCTGGCAGCACGGTAGCGATCCCGTGCAGCACGCCGCGGATATTCACGTCGATCATGCGGTTCCATTCGTCGATCTTGAGTGCATCGAGTTTCGACAGGGGCATCACGCCCGCATTGTTGATCAATACGTCGACCTGGCCATGGCGCTCGATGGCGAAGTCGACGAACTCGCGCATGCTTTCCAGGCTCGTCACGTCGAGTTGGGCGACGTCGGCCTTGCCGCCGGCTTCGCGGATATCGGCCGCCAGCGCCACCAGGCGTTCGGTGCGGCGCGCGCCCAGCACCACGCGGTGGCCGAGCGTGGCGAGATGGCGGGCGGTGGCTTCGCCGATGCCGCTGCTGGCGCCGGTGATCAGGACGACTTTGGACAGTTGGTCTTTCATGGTGGGCTCCATTGTGTGGTTGGACAGTGGAGCCAGTATGGACGCGGCGGCCCGCGCCGCCCATGCCGATTACTCTGCATGGATTGCACGATCCTCCGGATGTTAAAAGGGCGCCCGCAGGCGCCCGCCGTCAAATTATGATCAGCCACCACGTCGTTCCCGCGAAGGCGGGAACCCAAGTCTTCGACGTAGTCGAAACGCTTGCAAAACTTAGGTTCCCGCCTCCGCGGGAACGACGTTTCTACGCTAACTCGAGCGCCTACCCTGCCACATGCAGCCGCTTAAGCCTTCGGCGCTTGATCGCGCGGACGCTGGCGGTGGAAGGTTAACGGCGTATAGGCCACATTCGACGGCGGCGGCGATTTGAGGATGTTCGTCTTCATGGCGCCCACCACGTGCATCTCGCACGGCTTGCAATCGAAGCGCAGCGTGTACTTCTCGTCGCCGCTGACCAGCGTCATCGGCTCGGCCTTTACCTGGCCCTGCACGCCTTGTACGCCCTTGGCCTGCTTCGGGCACAGGTTGAACGAGAAACGCAGGCAGTGCTTGGTGATCATCAGCGACACTTCGCCGGCTTCCTCGTGCGCTTCATACGCGGCGTCGATCAGCTGCACGCCGTGCTTGTGATAAAAGGCGCGTGCTTTCTCGTTGTAGACGTTGGCCAGGTAGCTCAGCTGGGTGTCCGGGTAGACGGGCGGCGGTTGCACCGACGCCTTGCGCTGCGGGCGCTCCCAGGCCGCCAGGCGCGCCGCCTCGTGCGCCGCGATGGCGTCGCGGCGCAGGGCGTTGATAGCGGCGCTCGGCACGAACCACGGCTGGCTCAGATGCAGGGCGACGTGGCCGGCCTCGAACATCGTGTTGCCCAGCTTGGCCAGGCTGGCGCGCAGCCCGGCGTCGGCCTGGGCCGCCTGCTGGGCCGGCTGCAGCTCGAGCATCGCTTCGGCGCTCGATGCGATGCCGTCTTCGTCGACGATGTCCAGGCGCAGGCCGCCGGGTACTTCGCTCAGGATCAGGTCGACCGCTACCTTGCGCTCGGACGATTTTTTATTGAGCGTGGCTTCCCACTGGTGGTCGCGGTTGCGGTGGATGACGGTGCCCACCTTCAGCCCGACCAGGGACTGCATTGGCTCGTTGGGGAACACGCGCCAGCGCTGGCCGTCGGCTTCCTCGCCCAGCTTCTCGGCGCGGTTGGCCTGGATGCCGCAGGTGTCGCGCTTGTTCATGTAGTTCAGGCCGTCGCCATTGGCCATCGGCGCCGTGGTGACGATGTCGAAGCTGTCGCCGTTCAGGCGCGCCACGATGCCCAGTTCCACGCCCACGTATTTCGGCGAGTCGAAGGCGCCAATGTCCGTCAGGCGGCCCTGGGCGAAGTATTCGGTGTGGCCGCGGTGGAAGTTCTTGTCGACGTCGGGCGTGAACATCACGCGGGTGCGACCGCTGGCAGCGCGCGCGAACTCCGGACGGCGCTCGAGCAGCTCGTCCAGCAGCAGGCGGTAGTTGGCCGTGATGTTCTTGACGTAACCCATGTCCTTGTAGCGGCCCTCGATCTTGAACGAGCGGATGCCGGCATCGACCAGCGCCTCGAGGTTGCGGCTCTGGTCGTTGTCCTTCATCGACAGCAGGTGCTTGTCGAAGGCGACCACGCGGCCCTGGCCGTCGGAGAGGGTGTAGGGCAGGCGGCAGGCCTGCGAGCAATCGCCCCGGTTGGCCGAGCGGCCGGTGTCGGCGTGCGAGATATAGCACTGGCCCGAATAGGCCACGCACAGCGCGCCGTGCACGAAGTATTCGAGCGGCGTGTCGGTGGCGGCGTGGATCTTGCGGATCTGCTCGACCGTCAGCTCGCGCGCGAGCACCAGCTGTGAAAAGCCGACGTCGCCCAGGAATTTCGCCTTCTCCGCGCCGCGGATGTCGCACTGGGTGCTGGCGTGCAGCTGGATCGGCGGCAGGTCGAGTTCGAGCAGGCCCAGGTCCTGGATGATCAGCGCATCGACGCCGGCCTCGTACAGCTGCCAGATCTGCTTGCGCGCCAGCTCGAGTTCGCTGTCGTGCATGATCGTGTTCATGGTCACGAAGATGCGCGCACGGTAGCCGTGGGCGAACTTGACCAGCGCCGCGATGTCCTCCAGCGGATTGCTGGCGTTGTGGCGCGCCCCAAAGGCCGGTCCACCGATGTACACGGCGTCGGCGCCGTGGAGGATCGCTTCGCGGCCGATTTCGGCGGTCTTGGCGGGCGAAAGCAATTCGAGCTCGTGGGCAAGCAGGGACATGGTATTTCCTTTGGGGCGAAGGACGAGATTATAGCGAGATGAGGCCTGCGCGTCATGCGCAGTGTGGCGTCTTGTCACTATGAAACCATCTTGAGCGAACGCCGCAGCCCGGACGCGGTCCAACCCGCATCGACGCCGCTTGCGAAAGGATGGCCGATGGCGGATCAGCCACACCCCGGGGAGCCGGCCGGGCAGGACCACACGCGGCATGCGAGCTACCTCCTGCTCGGCGGTGGCCTGGCCGCGGCCACCGCCGCCGAGACGCTGCGCCTGGAGGGCGCGCAGGGCGCCATCGTGATGGTGGCGGACGAGCGCGACCCGCCTTATCACCGGCCGCAACTCTCGACGCGCTTCCTTGAGGGAGATATCGCGCCGCCACTGGCAACAGTGCTGCCGCCCGAGTACTTCCATGACAATGGCGTGACCCTGCTGTCCGGCGTGCGCGCCACCGGCCTCGATGCCGAGGCCCAGCTGGTGCGCACCGATCACGCCGGCACGATCCGCTATGACCGGCTGCTGGTCGCCACCGGGGTGCGTCCCATTCACCTCGACGTACCGGGCGCTGGGCTACCCGGTATCCACTACCTGCGCACGGCCGTTGACGCGCGCACGCTGCGCGGCGCGATGGAGGGCGCGGCGCGGGCCGTGGTGGTCGGCTCCGGTTTCATCGCCCTCGAGATGGCCGCGGCCTTCGCGCGCAAGGGTATAGAGGTGACCGTGCTGGCGCGCCACGGCATCCTGTTCGACAAGCTGCACGACCACGGCATCAGCGACTACCTGCGCGCACTGTACGTTGGCCAAGGCGTGGAGGTGCTGGCCGACAGCGCCGCCGCCTTCCATGGCGACAGGCGGGTCGAGATGGTCGTGACCGAAGGCGGGCGCCGGCTGCCGTGCGAGCTGGTCGGGGTCGGCATCGGCGTCGCGCCCGATCTCGGCTGGCTGCACGACAGCGGCCTGGCGCTGGACGACGGCGTGTGCGTCGACCAGTACCTGCAAGCATCGCATCCGCTGGTGTGGGCGGCGGGCGACGTCGCCAATTTCATGGATCCCGTGTTCCGCCTGCGCCACCGCATCGAGCACTGGGACAACGCCGTCAAGCAGGGACGGCTGGCGGCCCGCAATATGCTGGGCATGCGGCTGCGCTACGACGAGGTGCCGTATTTCTCCTGCGATCTGTTCGGGCAGGGCTTCCAGTTCCTGGGCCAGCCGGACGCCGGCCACCAGCATGCCCGGCTGGGCCGCCCCGAAACTCGCTCCTGGGCCTGTCTCTACCTCGACCACGAGGTGCCGCGCGCCTTGTTCTCCACGGGGCGGCCGGCGATCGAGACGCGCGCGATCGAATCCCTGATCCGCTACCGCACCAATATCGGCTGGGCCTGCAAGCGCCTGCACGAGCCGGATTTTTCCATCACCCGCATCCCCAGCCAGACCGCGCTGATCCTGCAGGGCGGCGGGGCGCTGGGCGCCTTCGAATGCGGCGTCGCCCGCGCGCTGGAAGACGCGGGCATTCAGCCCGATGTCATCGCCGGGGTGTCGATCGGGGCCTTCAACGGCGTCATCATGGCCGGCAACCCGGGTCATGCGGCCGAGGCGCTGGAGGATTTTTGGCGCAGGCTGTCGCTCGACATGCCGGGGGCGGCGTACGCGCTGCTCGACGACCGTGCGCGGCGCCTGCTCGGTTCGTGGCAGACGCTCGCCTTCGGCGTACCGGCCTTCTTTCGGCCGCGCTGGAGCGGCATTTTCACTGGCATGGAGCCGCTTTCATGGACCAGCCTGTACGACCCGACGCCGATCAAGGAATTATTGAAACGCTACGTCGATTTCGGGTCGCTCAAATCCAGCCCGGTGCGGCTACTGGTCAGCGCGGTTAATGTCGAGACGGCGCGTCTGGAAATCTTCGACAGTTACGTCGACGACCTGAGCCCCGACCACATCCTGGCCAGCGGCAGCCTGCCGCCGGGCTTTCCCTGGACCACGATCGACGGCAAGCACTACTGGGATGGCGGCATCATCAGCAATTCGCCACTCGAGCTACTGCTGGAGCACTCGGGTACGGCGCGCAAACGTATCTTCATCGTCGACCTGTATCCAGAAACCGGCTCGCTGCCCACCAGCCTGATGGAAGTGCTGGGCCGGCGCGACGAGATCGTGTTCGCCGAGCGCATTCGGCGCGACAGTACCGAGCAATCGCTGGTGCGCGACTTTCGCAAGCTGGTCGAGGGCATCCTGGCGTACGCTACCTCGCCGGCCCAGGCCGATCAGGTGCGGCAGTGGCCCACCTATATCCAGCTGATGGGCGACAAGGATGCCGGGCCCAGCATCACCCGGATCGTGCGCAAGGGTAGCGAATGCGAGACGGCGGCGCGCGACTACGATTTTTCGGCGCTGTCGATCGCGCGCCATATGGAAGAGGGCCAGGCGGCCGCCCGCGAAGCGCTCGCGGCGCTGCGCGGCTAGGGATATCATGACTCTGTGTCGCCTATGTTAGCGCAAACGCGCGACGCATTCGCGCGTTTCGCCCGGGAATCAAACCTTACCCGCAAAATCGGAAGCGGTCCCCATGGCAAAACCGTAATCATGCTAACATCGACCAACATTACTAACTTCTAAAGAAATTTACGCACATGAACAAAACCAGCATCGAGGCCGTCCGCGAATCGATGGAGCAGGGCAAACCCACGATGGTGGACGTTGCCAAGCTCGCCGGCGTGTCCGCGATGACCGTGTCGCGGGTCATGAACGGCAAGAGCCTGGTGCGTGAAAGCACGCGGCGCAAGGTGGCCGAGGCGGTCGCGGCGCTGAACTACACCCCGAACCAGGAAGCGCGCAACCTGGCCGGCTCCAAGCCGATCCGCGTCGGTTTCCTGTACAGCAATCCGAGCGCCGCCTACCTGAGCGAATTCCTCGTCGGCCTGCTCAACCAGTCGGGCCTGAACAACGTCCAGCTGTTCGTCGAGAAGTGCGAAGCCGGCAACCACGAGATCGCGCATACCCAGCGCCTGATCAATAACGGCCTGGATGGCGTGATCCTGCCGCCGCCGCTGTGCGACAGCGTGGCCGTGCTCGAATGCGTGGCCAAGGCGGGGATTCCGGCGGTGGTCGTTGCCTGCGGCTCGCCGGCGCCGAGCGTCGGGGCGGTCAGCATCGACGATTACGAAGCGGCCCGCTACATGGCGCGGCACCTGATCGCGCTGGGTCACCAGCGCATCGGTTTCATCGTCGGCCATCCGAACCAGACCGCCAGCGCGCGCCGCCTGGACGGCTACCGCAAGGCGATCGCCGAGAAGGGCGCCGACGCCTCGGACGAGCTGGTGGTGCAGGGCATGTTCACCTACCGTTCCGGCCTGGACGCGGCCGAGCAGCTGCTGGCGCTGCAGGATCGTCCGACGGCGATCTTCGCCAGCAATGACGATATGGCGGCCGCCACGGTCGCGGTCGCACATCGCCTGGGCCTGGACGTGCCGGGCGACCTGACCGTCACCGGTTTCGACGATACGGCGCTCGCCACCACGATCTGGCCCGAACTGACCACCGTGCGCCAGCCGATCGCCGGCATGGCGCGCGAGGCGGTGCAGGCGCTGGTGCGCCGTGTCCGCGCACTGCGCGAAGACGAGCCGGCCGAGCCGGAGCAGACCCATATGGACTTCGAACTGGTGCGACGCCAGTCCGACGCCGCCCCCCGCATCCGCCCTCCGGCGCGCCTGCCATCGGTGGCGAAAGCACGCTGATATCCGGCAAATCCAATCTCTGTGAAACCCTTTTCAGTAATTCGTTGACAACCGTCGGAAGCCCCGATTAGACTGAGATGATTGCGCTAACACTCTTGTTAAGGGAGTGTCCGGCGCATCCATAATACTCAGAATAATCTGGAGACGACCATGACGGCAGCTGCTGCCCCGACGCTGGGCTACGCGACCTATCCCGACCTGCGCGACAAGCGGGTCGTGATCACCGGGGGCGGCTCCGGGATCGGCAGTGAACTGGTGCGGGCGTTTGCGGGGCAGGGGGCGCGCGTCTGGTTCCTCGATATCGCGGAAGCCGCCGGTCGTGCGCTGGCCGCCGAGCTCCACGGCGCGCCACATGGACCACGTTTCCTGCACTGCGACCTGACCGACCTCGAAGCGCTCGCCGCGAGTTTCGCCGCCGTCGAGCAGGAGGACGGCGGCATCGACATCCTTCTCAATAACGCCGCCAACGACGACCGCCACCAGATCGAGGCCGTGACACCGGCCTATTGGGAAAACCGGATGGCGGTCAACCTGCGCCACCAGTTCTTTTGCGCCCAGGCGGCGGTGGGTTCGATGCGGCGCCAGCAGGGCGGCGTGATCCTCAACTTCGGTTCTATTTCCTGGCATCTGCCGCACACCGAGCTGGCGCTGTACATGACGGCCAAGGCCGCGATCGAGGGCCTGAGCCGCGCCCTTGCGCGCGACCTGGGGCCGGATCACATCCGTGTCAATACCGTGGTGCCGGGCGCCGTGCGCACCCCGCGCCAGGAAGCCCTGTGGCATACGCCGGCCGAAGAAGACCGCATCCTGGCCGGCCAGTGCCTGCCGGCGCGGGTCGAGATGCAGGACGTGGCGGCGCTGTCGCTATTCCTCGCGTCGAACAATGCACGCCGCTGCAGCGGCCGCGAATACTTCGTCGACGCCGGCTGGTACGGCGCGTGACTCGAATAGAATGTCAATACGGCGCGTCGCGTAAGCGCGCGCCGACAATAAAGGAGACAAGCATGAAGGTTAGCATCACGAAGATGGGCGCCGCGATCGGACTCGGTTGCGCGCTGCTGTTTACGTCGGCCCCGAGCATGGCCGATGCCAAGAATCCCAAGATCGGCTTCTCGATCGACGACCTGCGGCTGGAGCGCTGGACGCGCGACCGCGATTACTTTATCGGCGCCGCCGAAAAGCTCGGCGCCAAGGTCTATGTGCAGTCGGCCGACGCCAGCGAACAGCGCCAGATCGCCCAGATCGAAAACCTGATCTCGCGCGGCGTCGACGTGCTGGTGATCGTGCCCTACAACGCCACGGTGTTGAACAATGCGATCCGCGAAGCCAAGAAGGCCAAGATCAAGGTGCTGTCGTACGACCGCCTGATCCTCAATGCCGACGTCGACGCCTACATCTCGTTCGACAACAAGGCGGTGGGCGAGCTGCAGGCGCAGTCGATCGTCGGCCTGAAACCGAAGGGTAACTACTATCTGCTGGGCGGGGCGCCGACCGACAACAACGCCAAGATCCTGCGCGAAGGCCAGATGAAAGTGCTGCAGCCGCTGATCGACAAGGGCGACATCAAGGTGGTTGGCCGCCAGTGGGTCAAGGACTGGAGCGCCTCCGAAGCGATGTCCATCGTCGAGAATGCGCTCACCGCCAACGGCAACAAGATCGACGCGGTGGTCGCCTCCAACGACGCTACCGCCGGCGGCGCGATCCAGGCGCTGGCCTCGCAGAAGCTGGCCGGCAAGGTGCCGGTGTCGGGCCAGGACGCCGACCTGGCCGCGGTGCGGCGCGTGATCGCCGGCACCCAGGCCATGACGGTCTACAAGCCGCTCAAGACCATCGCCACCAGCGCCGCCACCCTGGCCGTGCAACTGGTGCGCAATGAGAAGCCGGCCTATAACTCACAGATCAACAATGGCTACAAGCAGGTCAGCACCGTGCTGCTCAAGCCGATCCTGCTGACCAAGTCGAACGTCGACATGCTGGTGAAGGACGGGTTCTATACCCAGGGCCAGCTGGCCGGCAAATAAGCCTTCTTCTCTCCTTTCCCCGTATCCGCTTTGCGGTCCGGGGATTTTTTCACGCCTTGGAAGTCTTGCGATGTCGGGCTATCTGCTTGAAATGAAGGGAATCGCCAAGCGATTCGACGGGGTGCCCGCGCTGGATGGCATCGACCTGGCGATCCGGCCGGGCGAGTGCGTCGGCCTGTGCGGCGAGAACGGGGCCGGCAAGTCGACCCTGATGAAAGTGCTGTCGGCGGTCTACCCGCACGGCAGCTGGGATGGCGAGATCGTGTGGGACGGCCAGCCGCTGCGCGCGCGCTCGGTGCGCGAGACCGAAAAGGCGGGGATCATCATCATCCACCAGGAACTGATGCTGGTGCCCGAGCTGTCGGTGGCCGAGAACATCTTTTTGGGGAACGAGATCACCTTGCCCGGCGGCCGGCTCGACTATCCGGCCATGAACCGGCGCGCCGAGGAAATCCTGCGCGGCTTGCGCCTGCCTGACGTGAACGTGGTGCTGCCGGTGAAGCATTACGGCGGCGGCCATCAGCAGCTGATCGAGATCGGCAAGGCGCTGAACAAGAATGCGCGCCTCCTGATTCTCGACGAGCCATCGGCCTCGCTCAGCGCGTCCGAGATCGACGTGCTGCTCGGGACGGTGCGCGACCTGAAGGCGCGCGGCGTGGCCTGCGTCTACATCTCGCACAAGCTCGAAGAGGTGGCCGCCATCTGCGACACCATCGTCGTCATCCGTGACGGCAAGCACATCGCCACGACGCCGATGCCGCAGATGAGCGTGGACCGCATCATCGCCCAGATGTGCGGGCGCGAGATGAACCAGATGTATCCGTCGCTGCCACACGCGATCGGCGAGGTCGTGATGGAAGCGCGCCACATCACCTGCTACGACCCCGAGAACCCGCGCCGCAAGAAGGTGGACGACGTGTCGTTCCAGGTGCGGCGCGGCGAAATCCTCGGCATCGCGGGCATCGTCGGCGCCGGCCGCACCGAGCTGGTGACGGCGATCTTCGGCGCCTATCCGGGCCGCCACGAGGGCGAGGTCTGGCTCGACGGCCAACGGGTCGATACCTCCGATCCGCTGAAGGCGATCCGCGCCGGCTTTGCCCTGGTGCCCGAGGACCGCAAGCACCACGGCATCGTGCGCGACCTGTCGGTGGGCGAAAACATCACCTTGTCAGTGCTGCAGCGCTATGCGCACCTGACCCGCATCGACGACGGCGAGGAAACCAGCGCGGTCAAGGAGCAGATCGCGCGCCTGGCGCTCAAGACGGCCAGCCCGGCGCTGCCGATCACGGCGCTCTCGGGCGGCAACCAGCAGAAGGCGGTGCTGGCGCGGATGCTGCTGACCGGCCCCAAGGTGCTGATCCTCGACGAGCCGACGCGCGGCGTCGACGTCGGCGCCAAGTTCGAAATCTACCGCCTGATGCTGGAGCTGGCGGCCCAGGGCATCGCCATCGTCATGGTCTCGTCCGAGCTGGCCGAGGTGCTGGGCGTGTCCGACCGCGTGCTGGTGCTGCAAGAGGGCCGGCTGCGCGGCGATTTTCTCAACGATGGCCTGAGCCAGGAGACGGTGCTGGCCGCCGCCCTGGGCCAGTCCTGACAAGCAAACGACACCATGGATACAACGACTCTCAAGCGGCTGTTCACGCAATATAAAATCCTGGCCCTGTTGGTGGCGGTCGCCCTGATCTGGACCTTCTTCCACTGGATGACCGAGGGCGGCTTCACCTCGGCGCGCAACGTCTCGAACCTGATGCGCCAGATGTCGATCACCGGCATCCTGGCCTGCGGCATGGTATTCGTCATCATCGCCGGCGAGATCGACCTGTCGATCGGTTCGCTCCTGGGCCTGCTGGGCGGAATGGCGGCAGTGCTCGACGTCACCCACGGCATGCCGTTGCCGCTGTCGATCGCGGTGGTGCTGGGCGCGGGCCTCTTGTGCGGCTTCCTCAATGGCTATCTGACGGCCTATGCGGGCATACCGTCCTTCATCGTCGGACTCGGGGGCATGCTCGCTTACCGCGGCGTGGTGCTGGGCCTGACCGACGGCGCCACCGTGGCTCCGGTCTCTCCGGGCTTCGAGCAGATCGGGCAGGCCTATCTGCCGCCGGCGTGGGGCATCGGACTGGGCGTGCTGCTGTTCGCGCTGGCAGGCGTGCTGGCCTGGCGCCAGCGGGTCAACCAGGCGCGCTACGGACTGCCGGTAATCGCGCTGTGGCGTTCGGTGGCTCGCGTGGCGCTGGTCGGTGTGGCGCTGGCCGGCCTGATCTCCACCTTCAACAGCTACGAAGGCATTCCGCTGCCGGTGCTGATCCTCCTGACCTTGCTGGGCGTGTTCAGCTACATCGCGCGCCAGACCGTGTTCGGGCGCCGCATCTATGCGGTGGGCAGCAATATGGAGGCGACGCGGCTATCCGGCATCGACGTGCGCAAGGTGAAACTGTGGATCTTCGGCCTGATGGGCCTGATGTGCGCGCTGGCGGGCCTGATCAACACGGCGCGCCTGGCGGCCGGTTCGCCGTCGGCCGGCGTGTCGGCAGAGCTGGACGTGATCGCGGCCTGCTTCATCGGCGGCACCTCGATGCGCGGCGGCGCCGGCACCGTGCATGGCGCCCTGGTCGGCGCGCTGGTGATGGCCAGCCTGGACAACGGCATGTCGATGCTCGACGTCGACGCCTACTGGCAGATGATCGTCAAGGGCCTGATTTTGACCCTCGCTGTCTGGCTGGACGTGGCCACGCGTAGAAGCACACGCTAATGGACCGGTAGGGTGGACGGGTTTCCCGTCCACGCGTTCAATCAATGCGTCAAGACCGCGAGGCCATTCCACGTCGGTCGAACGCGTGGACGGCGTAGCCGCCCACCCTACGGGCTTTACGCAGGCAGCTTCACTTCACCATCCACCAGGCGCACGAGGCCGAGCGGATTGCCGTCCTTGAGCGCTTCCGGCAGCAGGCCGGCCGGCACGTCCTGATAGCACACCGGACGCAGGAAGCGCTCGATTGCGGTCGCGCCGACCGAGGTGCTGCGCGCATCCGAGGTCGCCGGGAATGGCCCGCCGTGCACCATCGCGTACGACACCTCGACGCCGGTCGGGAAGCCGTTGAACAGGATGCGGCCCACCTTGCGCTCCAGTAGCGGCAGCAGGGCGCCGGCCAGCGCATGGTCGGTCTCCACTGCGTGCACGGTGGCGGTCAGCTGGCCTTCCAGGTGGCGGGTGACTGCCAGGATCTCGTCCTCGTTGTGGCAAGCGATTAGCAGGGACACTGGTCCAAAAATCTCTTCTTCCAGCGCCGGGTTGGCGAGGAAGGTCGCCGCGTCGCACTGGTAGAGGGCGGCGCGCGCGGCGCAGCCGGGGCCTTCCTGGCTGCCGTTGGCCACCAGCTGCACGCCGCTCACGCCCGTACGCTTTCCAATCGCAGTGTCGTAGGCTTGATGAATGCCGGCCGTGAGCATGGTACCGGCCGGCTTGAGCTGCAGCGCGGCAGCGGCGGCGTCGCGGAAGGCGTCGAGCTGCGGGCCGGCCAGGCCGATCACCAGGCCTGGGTTGGTGCAGAACTGTCCGACGCCCATGGTCAGCGAATCGACGAAGGCGCCGGCCAGCTTGGCGCCGCCCGCTTCGAGCGCGCCCGGCAGCAGGTAGACCGGATTGATGCTGCTCATCTCGGCATACACGGGAATCGGTTCCTTGCGCTTGGCGGCGATCTGCGCCAGCGCCAGGCCGCCACCGCGCGAGCCGGTGAAGCCGACGGCGCGGATCGCCGGATGGCTCACCAGATCGCCGCCGATCTGATTGCCTTCGCCGATCAAGAGCGAGAACACGCCTTCCGGCATGCCGCATTCGAGCGCGGCCTGCAGCACGGCCTTGCCGACCAGCTCCGAGGTGCCGAGGTGGGCGTTGTGGGCCTTGACCACGACCGGGCAACCTGCGGCCAGCGCCGAGGCGGTGTCGCCGCCCGCCACCGAGAACGCGAGCGGGAAGTTACTGGCGCCGAAGACGGCGACGGCGCCGAGCGGGATCTTGCGCATGCGCAGGTCGGAGCGTGGCGGCGTGCGCTCGGGCAGCGCCGAATCCAGGGTCGCTCCCAGGAAGTGGCCGTCGCGGACCACCTTGGCGAACAGGCGCAGCTGGTTCACGGTGCGGCCACGTTCGCCCTCGAGGCGGGCGGCCGGCAAGCCGCTTTCCTGGCCGGCGCGTTCGATCAGCAGCGGGCCCAGGTCGAGAATGCGCTGGGCGATCGTCTCCAGGAAGCGTGCGCGCAGTTCCAGGGGCAGGGCGCGATACGGCTCGACGGCGGCATCGGCCAGTTCGCAGGCGCGGGCCAGGTCGGCGGGCGTCGCAAGACCAAACTCGGGCTCGAGGTCCTGCTTGCTTGCGGGATTGTAGGCGCGCGCGACGCCGGCGCTGCCGCGCAGGATCTGGTGGCCGATGATCATTTCGCCGCTGATATTCATGGTGGATCTCCTAGTTAGAATTGATGGGGGAGGCTGGAAAGCCGTCGATGTCGTACGCAATCAAACGCAGTTGCGGGATCGCCGATAAAACATTCAGCCTGAATGATAACGTTTTCTGTTAGCGCGAACATTTTAGTTGCAACGCCCCTCTGTATTGATTAGCATGGTTGCAAGCAAGCCAATAATAAATACAGGCAGGAGACAAGATGCGTACCACGATCGCCCGTCGACCCGGCATGGGTTGGCGCTCGACCATGGGTGTGGTTGCGGCCGTGTGCGTCGCCGCCGCGGCCATGGCCGCCCCCGTCGCCCCGGACGGCGCCAGCTATGTCTGGGACAGCGTCGCCATCGGCGGCGGCGGCTTCGTGACCGCGATCGTGCCCAGCCGCAGCGAACCGGGCGTCGCTTACGCCCGCACCGACGTTGGCGGCGCCTACCTGTGGCGGGCAAAAGAAGGTCGCTGGACGCCGCTGCTCGACTGGGTGGGCGAGGACCAGACGGGCTTCCTGGGCATCGACGCGATGGCGATCGACCCTGACAACGCCGCAAATGTATGGCTATTGGCGGGGATCGCCTACCTGAACGGCGGACGCACTGCCATCCTGCGCTCGAACGATTACGGCAAGACCTTCGACGTGGTCGACGTCAGCAGCCAGTTCAAGACCCACGGCAACGGCTTCGGACGCCAGGGCGGCGAACGGCTGGCCGTCGATCCGGGGGCCAGCAAGCGCCTCTACCTGGGCTCGCGCCGCGATGGCCTGTTCGAGAGCGCCGATGGCGGCAGCAGCTGGCAGCGCAACCCGGCGCTGGCGGTGACGACCACACCGAACGACGTGGGCCTAAATATCGTGCTGCCCGATCCCGCCAGCGTCAAGAACGGTCGCGCGCAGCGCCTGTTCATCGGCGTGTCGCGCTTCGGCAGCGTTGGCCCGAACCTCTACCGCAGCGACGACGCCGGCGCGACCTTCGTGCCGGTGGCGGGAAGCCCGGCCGGGCTGATGCCGCAACGCGCTGCCTTCGACGGCGCCGGCAAGCTGTATATCACCTATGCCAACGGCGCCGGCCCGCACCCGGACAAGAGCGGCAGCGAGCCGATCGACCGTGGGCAGGTATGGCAATACGAGATCGCCAGCGGCGCCTGGCGCAACGTGACGCCGGTTGGATCGAGCCGACCGTTCGCCGGGATCAGCGTCGACCCGGGCAATCCCAGGCGGCTGGTGGTCTCCACCATCAATACCTTTATCGCCCAGGGCGATGCACGTGGCGACCGCATCTTCGTGTCGCACGATGCCGGCGCCAACTGGGTCGACGTGATCGCGCGCGGCTTCCAGCGCGACGCGGCGGGCGTGCCCTGGCTCGAAGGCCATGCGATCCACTGGGCCGGCTCGGTCGAATTCGATCCGCTCGATGCGCGCGCGGTGTGGGTCACGTCCGGCAACGGGGTGTTTCGTACCCCCGATATCGAGGCCACGCCCGCCACCTGGGCCTTTACCGTGAAAGGCCTGGAAGAGACGGTGCCGCTCGGCCTCGTCAGCATGCCGGGGGCGCCGCTGGTCTCGGCCATCGGCGACTACGACGGCTTCGTGCACGACGACCCGGCGCGTCCGGGGCGCATCCACCGGCCCGAGATTGGCACTACGACCGGACTCGATGCCGCCGCCCGCCGACCGGGCAGCATAGTGCGGGTGGGCGATGCGATGCTCATCACGCGCGACGGCGGCGTTACCTGGACGCGGACGCCCGCACTGCAGGGCAAGCGGGGGAGGATCGCGATGTCGAGCGATGGCGCGATCCTCGTCCATACGCCCCAGGGCTCGTCGACCCTGTACCGGTCGGGTGACGATGGCGCCAGCTGGACGCAAGTGGCGGGCCTGGCGGGCCGCGACCTGCGCGCCGTCGCCGATCCAGTCAACCCGAAGGTGTTCTATGCCTACGACGGCAAGGCCCTGATGGCAAGCAGTGACGGCGGCGCCAGCTTCGCGCCGCGCGCCAGCCTGCCGCCGGGAGGCGCGGCACTGATTCGCGCGCTGCCGGGCCGCGAGGGAGATGTGTGGGTGGCGCTCAAGGACGGCGGCCTGGTGCGCTCGCTCGATGGCGGCGCCAGCTTCGTGCCGCTGGCCGGCGTCGGTTACTGCGGCGCGGTCGGTTTCGGCAAGGCCGCCCCAGGCAAGCTTGAGCCGACCCTGTACATCTGGGGCAGCATCGAGGGCGTGCGCGGCATCCACCGCTCGCTCGACCTCGGGCGCAGCTGGCAGCGCATCAACGACGACGCCCACCAGTACGGTGGTCCTGGCGATGGCCACTTCATCGTCGGTGACATGAACCGCTTCGGCGTGGTCTATATGAGCACCGCCGGCCGCGGCATCGTCTATGGAAGGCCTGGCCCGATATGACGATCTTCTCCACCCTGCGCCTGCTGCTCGGCGCCTGTGCCTTCGCGTTGGCGGCGAGCAGCAGCGCCGCGCCCGAGATGGTGCTGCGCTACGACCGGCCGGCGCAGGACAATGAGCAGGGTTGGGAGAAAGAGGCGCTCCCGATCGGCAATGGCCGCATCGGCGCCATGGTGTTCGGCCAGCCTGGTCGCGAGCACCTGCAGTTCAACGACATCACGCTGTGGACCGGCGACGACCGGACCATGGGCGCCTTTCAACCCTTCGGCGACCTGCTGGTCGAGCTGCCCGGCCACGAGAGCGGCGTGACCGACTACCGCCGCACGCTCGACCTCGAGCGCGGCGTGCACACGGTGACTTACACGCATGGCGGCGTGCGCTACCGGCGCGAGGCCTGGGCGAGCTACCCGGCCCAGGTGATCGTGCTGCGCCTGACTGCCGACCGGCCTGGCCGCTATACCGGCGCCGTGGCCCTGACCGACCGGCATGGCGGCCACCTCGCGGTGGCGAACGGACGCCTGTATGCGTCGGGCACGCTGGCCGGTTTCGCGCTGCCGGACCAGGCGCCGAGCGCCAACGTGATGTCCTACGCAAGCCAGGTGCAGGTGATCAGCGATGGCGGCAAGCTGGTTGCCGACGGCGAGCGCATCGCTTTCGCGGGCGCCGATGGACTGACCCTGATCCTGGGCGCAGGCACCAGTTATGTGCTCGACGCCGCGCGCAACTTCGAGGGTGGGCATCCGCTGGCGCGCGTGACCGCACAGGTAGATAAGGCCGCGGAGCGAGCGCCAGCGGGGCTCCTCAAGGAACACGTTGAGGATGTCGGGCGCCTCTTGAAACGTGTGGCGATCGACCTGGGCGAGACACCAGCCGCGCGCCGCGCGCTGCCAACCGATGCGCGCCTGCTGGCCTATACGAAGGAGGGAGGCGATCCGGAGCTGGAGGCCCAGTACTTCCAGTACGGCCGCTACCTGCTGGCTTCCAGTTCGCGCGGCTCGCTGCCGGCCAATCTGCAGGGCCTGTGGAACAACAGCCTCACGCCGCCGTGGAATTCGGATTACCACACCAACATCAATATCCAGATGAATTACTGGCCGGCCGAGGTGACCAACCTGGGTGAGCTGGCGCTGCCGTTCTTCGATTTCGTGAACGGCGTGGCTCCGGTGTGGCGCCGCGCCACGGCCGAGGAGTTCCGCCGCGCCGACGGCCAGCCTGTGCGCGGCTGGACCCTGCGTACCGAGTCGAATCCCTTCGGCGCCATGGGCTATCTGTGGAACAAGACCGGCAACGCCTGGTATGCCCAGCACTTCTGGGAACACTACGCCTTCAGCCGTGACGAGCGCTTCCTGCGCGAGGTGGCCTATCCGATGATGAAGGAGGCCAGCGCCTTCTGGCAGGACTATCTGAAAGAACTGCCGGACGGGCGCCTAGTCGCACCACAGGGCTGGTCGCCGGAACACGGCCCGGTCGAGGATGGCATCGCCTACGACCAGCAGATCGTGTGGGACCTGTTTAACAACACGGTCGAGGCGGCCGGCATCCTGCGGATCGACCCGGAGCTGCGCGCAACGTTGACCTCGATGCGCGACCGCCTGGCCGGGCCGCGCATCGGCAGCTGGGGCCAGCTACTCGAGTGGCTGGAAGAGAAGAAGGACCCGGTGCTCGACACGCCACAGGACACCCACCGCCACGTGTCGCACCTCTTCGCGCTGTACCCGGGACGGCAGATCGATGCCGTGCGCACGCCGGAACTGGCGCGGGCCGCGCGTCGCACCCTGGAAGCCCGCGGCGACGCCGGCACCGGCTGGTCGATGGCCTGGAAGATGGCTTTTTGGGCCAGGCTGCACGACGGCGACCGGGCCCACCGCATGCTGCGCGGCCTGCTGGCGGCGCCCGGTGCGCGTGCGGCCGAGCAGGCCGGCATCTTCTCTGAGCATAACAATGCGGGCGGCACCTATCCGAACCTGCTTGACGCGCACCCGCCGTTCCAGATCGACGGCAATTTTGGCGCCACCGCGGCGATAGTCGAAATGCTGCTGCAATCGCAGGGCGGCGAACTGCATCTGCTGCCGGCGCTGCCGTCGACGTGGGCGCGCGGCTCGGTGAAGGGATTGCGTGCGCGTGGTGGATACGAAGTGGATTTGCGTTGGGCTGGGGGCCGCCTGCTTGGCGCCACCGTGCGCGCACTTGCGGGGACGGGCGGTCCCGTCAAGGTCCGCTACGGCGCGAAACTCATCGAGGTCGAACTGGCGAGAGGCCAGAGCCGCAGCCTGGACGCGGCGCAGTTCCGCTAACGACAAGAACGACAACCAAGGAGACAACCAGCATGACCATGACTCAGATCGCGCGCCGCTTGGCACCGACGCTCGCGCCGCTATGCCTGCTGCTGGCCAGTGCCGGCGCAGCGGCCGCCGCCCCCGAGCTGCCGCGCCTCGTCGAAAAGGATGGCCGGCACGCGCTGATGGTGGACGGCGCGCCGTTCCTGATGCTGGCGGGCCAGGCCCACAATTCCAGCAACTACCCGGGCGCCTTGCCCAAGGTGTGGGCAGCGCTCAAGGATGCCCACGCCAACACCCTCGAGATGCCGATCGCCTGGGAACAGGTGGAGCCGAAGGAAGGAGAATTCGACTTCAGCTTCCTCGACGCCCTCGTTTCGCAAGCGCGTGAAAACGATATCAGGCTCGTCATCGTCTGGTTCGGTACCTGGAAAAACACGGGGCCGGGCTACCTGCCGGAGTGGGTCAAGTTCGATAACGGGCGCTTCCCGCGCATGAAGGACAAGGACGGCAAGACGGTCTACAGCCATTCGCCGTTCGGCGAACAGACCCTGGCGCTCGATCGCCGCGCCTTCGTAAAGATGATGGAGCACATCAAGAAGATCGACAGCGGCCACCGCACGGTGATCATGGTGCAGGTCGAGAACGAAGTGGGCACCTATGGCGTCCCGCGCGACCATGGCGAACGCGCCGAGGCGGCCTTCCGCCAGCCGGTGCCGGCCGCGGTGCTGGCGCGCCAGAAGCCGAAGGTGGCGGGCGTGACGCAGGGCAGCTGGCGCCAGGTGTATGGCGACTACGCAGACCAGTACTTCCATTCCTGGGCCATTGCCAGCTATATCGAGTCGATCGCCAGCGCGGGGCGCGCGGTGTACGACCTGCCGATGTTCGTCAACGCCGCCCTGCGCGAGCCTTCGCTCGACGGCAAGCCGGCGGCGCCGTGGAAATCGAACTTCGCCAGCGGTGGGCCGACCTGGGACGTGATCGACATCTACAAGGCCGCCGCACCGCACATCGACCTGGCGGCGCCCGACATCTATATGCCGGAGTCGAACAAGGTGACGACGGTGCTGAAATCCTACCAGCGGCCCGACAACGCGCTGATGGTGCCGGAGATGGGCAATGCGGCGGGCTATGCGCGCTATGTGTACCAGATCCTCGGCATGGGGGCGCTGGGCGTGGCGCCGTTCGGGCTCGACTACTTCGAGTACAGCAATTACCCGCTGGGCTCCAAGTACACCGACCGCCGCATGATCGAGCCTTTCGCCACCGTGTACGGCGTGTTCGCGCCGATGCAGCGCCAGTGGGCGCGCTGGGCCTTCGAGGGCCGCACCCACGGCGTGGCTGAGGGCGACGACCGCGCGCCGCAGACGGTGGCACTGAAAGGCTGGAAGGCGACCGTGTCGTTCCGCGAATTCCAGTTCGGCGAGCGCCAGTACCTGAAGGACAAGAGCGAATACAAGGAAGGCACCGAGAAGCCGGGCGGCGGCGTGGCCATCGCCCAGGTCGGCGAGAGCGAGTTCGTGCTCGTTGGCCAGCAGGCGCGAGTGAAGTTCGCGGGCGATGGCCCGAATGCAGGCAAGCCTTCGCTGCTGGCGCGGGTGGAGGAGGGCCGTTTCGACGCCAATGGCCGCTGGGTCATGGAGCGCAACTGGAACGGCGACCAGACCGACTATGGCCTGAACCTGCCGGCGACGCCGGTGGTGCTGAAGGTCAGGCTCGGGACGTACCAGGAATAACAACGATTATTACAGGAGATCGACAATGCGTATGACACAGGTGGCAGCCGCGGCGCTGTTCCTCGCCTCCGGGCTCCAGGCCCATGCGGGCACTTTCCAGCAGACCGCCACCGGCATCGAGGTCAGGCCCGACACCGGCGCCAAGGTGGTGCGCCTGAACCTCATGAGCGACAACATCATCCAGGTGGTGAAGCTCGCCCAGGACAACAAGACGCTCACGCCCTCGCTCATGACGGTGGCCACCCCGTGCGCCGAAAAATGCGCGTTCACGGTCACGCCTACGACAGACAATGTCCAGCTCAAGGCGGGCAAGATTGCGGCCTCCGTCTCCCTCAAAGACGGCCAGGTCCAATTCTTCGACGCCGCCGGCAAGCGCTTCCTGGCCCAGGCGTCCGAGTCGATGCAGCCGGTCGACGTGGGCGGCAAACCCTTCCTGGCGATCAAGCAGGGCTTCAACCACGGCACGAAAGACGCTTATTACGGCCTGGGCCAGCACCAGAACAACCAGATGAACTATAACGGCGAAGACGTGCTGCTGGCCCAGCACAATATGATCGCCGCCGTGCCCTTCGTGGTGTCGGACAAGGGCTATGGTCTCCTGTGGGACAACAACTCGATCTCGCGCTTCGGCGACGCCACGCCCTACGACCACATGTCGCGCGACCTGGTCTTGCGCAGCCCGGACGGCAAGCAGGCCGGCCTGACCGCGCGCTACTACGTCGATGGCAAGCTGGCGCTGACGCGCCAGGAAAAGGACATCGACTACCAGTACCTGAAGGACGTGGACGAGAACTGGCCGAAAGAACTCAAGCCAGCCAAGGACCTCAAGAATGTGCGCGTGGTGTGGGAAGGCACCATGAGCAGCGACAAGCCGGGCGTGCACAAGATGCAGCTGTACTCGTCGGACTACGCCAGGCTGACGGTGGACGGCAAGGAAGTGATGGACGTGTGGCGCATGGGCTGGAACCCGTGGTACCACAACTTCGAGGTCAAGTTCGACAGGAACAAACCGGTCAAGCTGCACCTCGAGTGGAAGCCGTCGGGCGGCATGGTGGCCATCACCCACAATAATCCGCTGCCGAGCGCGGAGCGCCATTCGCTGACGATGTCGTCCGAGATCGCCGAGGCGATCAACTACCACGTGATCAGCGCCGACAGCATGGATGGCGCCATTGCAGGCTACCGCCACCTGACCGGCCAGGCGCCGATGATGCCGAAGTGGGCCTATGGCTTCTGGCAGTCGCGCCAGCGCTACGAGACCCAGCAGCAACTGCTCGACGCCCTGGGTGAATACCGCAAGCGTGGCTGGCCGCTCGATAATATCGTGCAGGACTGGTTCTACTGGCCCGAGGATGGCTGGGGTTCGCACGACTTCGACAAGACGCGCTTCCCGGATCCGAAAGGCCTGGTCGATGCCGTCCACAAGCAGAATGCGCGCATCATGCTGTCGGTGTGGGGCAAGTTCTACGCCAATACCGATAACTACAAGGAGTTTGCATCGAAGGGCCATATGTGGACCAAGAACGTCGAGAATGGCTCGCGCGACTGGGTCGGCAAGGGTTACCTCAACAGCCACTACGATCCGTACACGAAGGAAGCGCGCGACATCTATTACCGCCAGCTTAAACCGAAGCTGGTCGACCTGGGCTTTGACGCCTGGTGGATGGACAATACGGAGCCGGACGTGCTGTCCAACAGCCGCCTGGAAGACTTCAAGGAGCTGATCGGGCCGACCGTCTACGGCGCCGGCGAGATCACCTTCAATCCCTACAGCCTGGTGAGCACGGGCGCCATGATCGATGGTCTCAAGCGCGACCAGCCCGACAAGCGCCAGTTCATCCTGTCGCGTTCGGGCTTCGCCGGCATCCAGAGGAATGCCGTGGCGGTGTGGAGCGGCGACACGGTCGGACGCTGGAACAATCTGTATGACCAGATCGCGTCGGGCACCAATATGTCGATGTCGGGCGTTCCGAACTGGACCCACGACATCGGCGGCTATGCCCAGGAGGTGCGGTTCCAGACCGGCGACGTGGGCTCGGCCCAGGAGAACCGCGTCACCAGCCGTGCCAAGGCCAATCCGGAAGACATGGAAGAGTGGCGCGAGCTGAATCACCGCTGGTTCCAGTTCGGCGCCTTCACGCCGCTGTTCCGTTCGCACGGCGAAGTGGTCAAGCGCGAGATCTATAACATCGCCGCCGGCGACGACGCGATGCGCGACAATATGGTGTGGTGGCTGAAGCTGCGCTATCGCCTGATGCCGTATATATACACCGTCGCCTCGGACACCCACTACCGCTCCGGCACCATGATGCGCGGCCTGGCGATGGACTTCCCGAACGACGACAAGGCCAAGAACGTCAAGGACCAGTACATGTTCGGGCCCTCGTTCCTGGTGGCGCCGGTGTACGAGTACAAGGCGCGCCAGCGCCAGGTCTACCTGCCGGCCGGCGCCGACTGGTACGACTTCCACACCGGCGAGCGCCACCAGGGCGGCGCGACCCCCACCATCCAGGCGCCGCGCGAGCGCATGCCGCTGTTCGTCAAGGCCGGCTCGGTGATCACGGCCGGTCCGGTCACCCAGTATGTCGACGAGAAGCCGGATGCGCCGGTAACGGTGTTCGTGTACGCCGGAGCGAATGGCGTGGCGACCCTGTACGAGGACGATGGCGTCTCCAATGGCTACCAGCGCGGTGAAGCCAGCCGCATCCCGATCAGCTACGACGACAAGGCCGGCGTGGTGCAGATCGGCGAGCGCGCCGGGCGCTATCAGGGCATGGTCGAGAAGCGCGAGTTCAAGGTGCGCCTGATCAAGCCGGGCGTGTCGACCGCGGCCGACATGGATGCGTCGGACAAGTCGGTGGTGTATGACGGCAAACCGGTAAGCATCAAGCTGTAATTACCCGCCGGGCACGTGCGCGTGCCCGGCACTTTCGATTGAAACCCATGAACATCATTCCCTTCGCCGCAGGCCTGGTCCTGGCCGGGTTGCTGGCGCTGGCGCCTGCCCACGCGTTTGACACGGTGGCGCCGGACCATCAGCACCTGCAGTACACGGGCCGTATCGACTTCAGCGACCGGCGTGCACCGGTATTGAGTTGGCCCGGCACGTCGGTGGCTGCTACCTTCACCGGCACCTCGCTGTCCATCGTCCTCGACGACCAGCACGGCAAAAACTACTACAACGTCTTCCTCGATGGCGACACCGAGCGGCCGATCATCCTGCAGCTCGACAAGGGCAAGAAGACCTACCTGGTGGCCAACGGTTTGAAGCCCGGCGCGCATCGGATCCTGCTGACCAAGCGCACCGAGGGTGAGGAGGGCGCCACCGTCTTCCTCGGCCTGGAGCTGGACGATAAAGCGACGTTGCAAGCAACGCCGGCCAGGCCGGGACGGCGGATCGAGTTCTTCGGCGACTCCATCACCAGCGGCATGGGCAACGAGGCGCCAGACGATGGCGAAGACCACCACGGCAAGGACAAGAACAACTACCGCTCCTATGCCGCGATCGCCGCCCGCCAGCTGGGCGCCGAAGCGCATTTCACCTCGCAGGGCGGCATCGGCATCATGATCAGCTGGTTCCCGTTCACGATGCCCGACTTCTACGACCAACTGAGCGCCGTCGGCGACAACGACAGCCGCTGGGACTTTTCGCGCTGGACGCCGGACGTGGTGGTGGTGAACCTGATGCAGAACGACAGCTGGCTGATCGGGCGTGACCACAAGCTTCAGCCGGAACCCAACGAGGCGCAGCGGATCGCCGCCTACCAGGCATTCGTCGCGCGCGTCCGGTCGCTGTATCCGAAGGCCTATATCGTGTGCGCGCTCGGCAGCATGGATGCGACGAAGGCCGGTTCGCCCTGGCCAGGGTATGTCAAGACTGCCGTCAAGAATCTGCGGACGGCGGGTGACGCACGCATCGACACGCTGTTCTTCCCCTTCACCGGCTATGGCAAGCACCCGCGCGTGGCGCAGCACCAGGCGAATGCGGACTTGCTGACCGCATTCGTACGGCAAAAAATGGGCTGGTAGGCGAGTGCGGTATCATGCCGCCCTTAGTCAAGAAAGCCGCACATGCTCATCATCACCATCAAGCAGGGCAAGGAGAAGTCGATCCTTGCCGGCGACCCCTGGATTTACCAGTCCGCCATCGAAAAAGTCGAGGGCAAGCCGCACGAGCGCAACAAGATCGGCGTCACCGCCGTCGTGCAGTCGTCCTCGCGCCACTTTCTGGCGCGGGCCGCCTACAACGGCAAGTCGCAGATCGCGGCCCGCGTCTGGACCTTGCGCGAGGATGAAGCGATCGACCATGCGCTCATCAAGCGCCGCGTACAGGCCGCCATCGAGCGTCGCGCCGATACCTGGCGTGCGATAGGACCGGATGCGCTGATCCAGCTGATCAATGGGGAAAAGGATGGCTTGTCCGGCCTGGTGGTGCAGGGCTATGGCGGCCCGGACGGCTACCTGGTCTGCCAGTTCAATGCCGGCGGCGTCGACCTGTGGAAGGTGCCGGTGGTGCAGGCGCTGCTGGCGGCCACCGGCTGCCCGAACGTCTACGAGCGATGCGATGCGCTGGTGCGCAAGGCCGAAGGATTGCCGTTCACGCCGGGCGCCCTGGCCGGCGACGAGCCGCCGCAGCGGCTGACGGTGCGCACGCGCGAGAAGCTGGCGCCGATGGATATCCGCACCGGCTTCACCTACCCGCGCTGAGGGCTGTTCAGGCCAGCGCTTCCTTCGCGGCCTCTTCAGGCGTGAGCGAATCGTAGAACTGGTCGGTGAACCATTCGATCTCTTCCTCGATGTGATCCTGGGCCTCCTTGACGGTGGCGCCACCGGCAACCAGGAAACCTTCCACTTCGATGCACCACTGGATGAACGCCAATGTTTCTTCGTCCAGTTCTTCTTCTTTCTTTGCCATATCGTTTCCCGTATTGTTGCGTGACCAGTGAGCGCTGGATCGATGCGATCAGCGTTGCACGATTCTAACGTAGTCGGATGTCGAGGCCAATGCTTCACGACCAGGATGTGCCAACCGGCGCTTGGCTTGTTATAGATATAAGGTGCTGCCCGCGCTGCGCGTCATGATGCTCCCTCTATCGACGCATATTCAGGGAGGTCGCGATGAAATTGCTCTTGGCGCGTATCGTGCTCGCCGGCTCGGTCCTCGGGCTGACAGGTTGCGCAGCATTCGATTGGTGGCCGCAGTCGACGGCCAAAGCGGACGTAAAGACGCCGCAGTCCGCGGATGAACCTGCGGGCAGTCCGGCGACATATCCGCGTACTCCCGATGCCGGGTCGACCGTGACTGCCAGCTCGACCGAAACTTCCGCCGCCGCCGTGGCGACGGCCCCGGCCCCGGCGCCGGACGTCGCCGCGCCGGTCGCCGCGACCGGGCTCGATAGCGCTGCCATGGTCGACATGCTCGGCATGGCCTGGCAAGGTCTCCAGCGGCCGCAGCCGGTCGACCCGGCCATCTCGAAATACCTCGGCGGCTTCGGTGTCGTGGTCGACATGCTGCAAAGAGGCTTCGATGCCCGCGCGGCGCGCGAGGCGCATGCGGGCGTCGCCCGGATACGCGACGGCATGGGGCCGGGAGAGACCAAGATCATCCATATCAGGCAGGCAGCGGACGGCCGGGTGCAGGTTGTCGAGGTCCCCGGCCGATTCACACCGATCGCGAAGAACCCGGGCGAGAAGGTCATCGAGTCAGAGATCGTCACGCCCGAGGTCGTTGTCCAGCGCGATGGCAGTCTGCTGCACATATTCACCTCGCGAGGTGCGCTCACGCAAAAGGCGCGGGCGAGCTATGACCAGGAATGGCCGGCGTTCTATAAACGCTCCGATGCGGCGATCGCCGCCATCCTGGCGAGAGGCTGAGGCATCAGTTCGCCGGAGAGAACTGCAGCAGGTAGACGTCGTTCTCGCGCAGCGGCAGGCTGGTGGCCAGCCGTCCGTCAGCGCCGACGGTGACCGTCTTTTGTTGCGACGGCTTGCCGGTGGCCTGGGCCTTGAGCGTTGCGACCTGCTGCCGGGTCAGCTGTTTCGGCGAGCCCATGCCGATATAGGCGGTGAAGGCGTCGTTCTGCTTGTAGCCGACCTGCGACACCGTCATCGCGTAGGCGCCCGGTTTGAGGCCCCGCAGCGCCACCGCGACCTGGCCCTTGGATTTAGGCGGCAAGTCCTTGATGTAGAACTGCTGGTTGTTGACCTTGTCGGGCAGCGTATGGGTCACGTCCCATAGCAGGACCTGGGCATTGCCCTTGTCGTCGAGCGTGGCCCAGGAATCCTTGTCGGCGTTCTTCAACTCCGTGTGGCCGAGCTGATTGAGGAACTGATAGGCGAAGTAGGCCGGCTTCTTGATGCCTTGGGTGTTCATCAGGCCGAATCCGCCGTGGAAGGCCTCGAAGCGCGGACCGGGCTCTTCGAAGATATCGGTAAATACCCAGTACGACATCGACTGCACCGCGCCGCTGCTCTGCTTGAGCTTCTTGAGGATGTAGGCGGCCTGGTGGTAGCTGTCGTGGGTAGGATCGGCTGGGGTGTAGGACGAACTCCACTCGGTGTAGTGCAGCTCGAGCTTCGGCATGCTGGAGGCTGCGATTTCCTTGCGGTTCTTGAGCACGTCGCTGGCTACCGCCATATCGTCGCGACTCAAGATCGTCCCGGTGGTGCCGAATTCGTCAAGGAAGCCTTGCCTCACGCCGTAGGAATGGGTGCTGACGAAGTCCAGCGGCACCTTGTTCTTGTCGGCATAGGCGATCATCTCGGGAATCCAGGCCGCGCCGGCGGTGGCCGGCCCGCCGACCCGGTAGGACGGATCGACGCGCTTGACCGCGCGCGCGGCATGCGCATACAGCTTGAAATATTCGTCCTGGGTGCCGGCCCAGAAGCCGTCCAGGTTTGGTTCGTTCCACACCTCGAAGTACCAGCTTGCGACCTCGTCACGGCCGTAGCGTTCGGTCCAGTGCCGCGTCAGGGCTTCGATCAGGCGTTCCCATTGACCGTAGTCGCGCGGCGGCGTGACGTTGCCGCGCCACCAGAAGATGGTCTTGCTGCCGCTGGCCATGGCATTGGGCATGAAGCCCAGCTCCACGAAGGGTTTGATGCCGATCGACAGCAGGTAGTCGAACAGCGAATCGATGTACTGGAAATTGTACTGTTCCTTGCCTTGGGCATCGATCTTGTACACGCCCATGTCGTCGGTCAGGAGGCCGTGGAAGCGGATGTAGCGAAAGCCCGCATCGCGCCGGATCTCGGCCAATTGCTGTTGCCAGTCGGCGCGCAAGCCCTCGTTGGCGCGGCCCGCGCCGACCGACAGGTTGAACATGCGATCGAGCTTGCCCTGCACCTGGGTGACGTCGACGTCGATAGTGCGCTGCTGCGCCTGCGCGGCCAGGGGGAGGGCGAAGGGAAGGGCGCACAGCGCCGCGACGACGGCGTGCAGGAGGCGCTTCTGTTTCATGGGTCAACTCTCTGATGGTGAACAGGACGAAGTGCCAGCATACGTCGGGCTGGCTCTCACGGCGTGGTCCATGCGGATAGTTGAAGCAATCGTGCCGGACGTTTCAGCTTGCTGGGCCGCATCGGGCGCGCCGGCCAGCGAAGCGCGGAACGCCTTCGGGGTGCAGCCATACTCCTGCCTGAACAGCTTGTTGAAGTAGGAGGCGTTGTTGTAGCCGACCGTGTAGGCGATCTCGGCGACCGTGGCCGATCCCTTCTCGGCCAGCAGGCGCGCCGCCTCGGTCAGGCGCAGCTTGTTCAGGTAGCCGGTAAAGGTAAAACCCAGTTCGGCCTTGAGGATCTCGTTGACCTTGTTGCGGTTGACGCCGGCGGCCTGCACCACGGCTTCCAGGTCAAGGTCAGCCTCGGCATAGCGGCTTGCCATCGCCTGCAGGATGGCCGCCTTCTCGCGGTCGCGGCGCGGCTCGAGCGGAAGTTCGAGCGAGAGCTGCTGGTAGGCCACGATCGGCAAGTCCTTCTGCAGCTTGTCCTGCAGCTCGCAGCACAGGGCGCGCGCGTGGGCGCGGAACAGCCACAGGCCGAAGCCGGCCCAGGCCAGCAGCAGAAGCGCGCCGGGGGCGAAGATCCAGCGCATGTCGCGGCCATGCAAGGTCAGGCTGCTGACGTCGACCACCAGCGGCACGTCGCGCGGCGTCTGGAAGGTGCTGCCGATGGCGAGCTTGGGCACCTGGTCCAGGCGATAGGATTGGCGCGACAGCGGCAGCCCCGCATGGGCGAACCACCATTGCGGTGTCTCCATCCGCGTCAGGTCCAGTTCGACCCGGCTGCCTTGCTCGGTGCAGGAAAAGAAGCTCGAGGGAGCGCGGTAGCTGGCCGGGTCGCCGCGCCGTGACAGCCCCTCCTCGAAGGTCGGCGTCACCAGCGACAGGGTGTTCCGTGGCGCGCAGGTAGCGACGAAGGACACCGAGGCAAACCGCGTCAGGTCGGCGTGTGCCGGTTCTCCGTCCGGTCCAAGGAAGAACAGGTTGGCTTCGGCGTACGGATAGGCCGTGCCGCTGGCGACGTTCAGCGCCATGCGCAGGCGCCGGCCGTCGTCGAGCACCCGCACGCTGGAGGCGCCGCCGGCTGAGGCATCGACACCCGGACGGACACGCCAGGCCGCCTGGCCCTCTCCCGGCCCGCTCAAGAGCGCGACTTCGAGGAAGCTGCGCCGATAGCCTGCGAGGCCAATGAGGACGTTCGCCATGAGCAGCGCCACGAGGGCCAGCAGCGCCCGGCGTTGGAAGGCGTGCATGGCGACTCCTCAGCGTGCTCCGGCCGCGAACTCGCGCGCCGCCAGGCGCACGGTCACCGTCTGCACCGGGGCGTCGGCCGCCGTCGCGAGCATCACGCGATACTCTCCGGCCGCGATCTTCCAGCGGTTCGACACGGCGTCGAACACCGCCAGCGTGCGCGGATCGACCGCGACCTTGCTGGCGCGGCGCTCGCCGACGTTCAGGGCCAGCTTGTCCCAGCCGCCCAGGCGCTTCGGCGCCTCCCAGCCGGCGCCGACCTTCGAGACGTACACTTGCGGCACCGCCTTGCCGGCGCGCGCGCCGCTGTTGAGGGTGTCGAAGCTGACCTGGATGCCGCCGTCCACCGCCTCGGCCTTGAGATTGGTGTAGGTGAAGCTGGTGTACGACAGGCCGTGGCCGAAGGCGAACAGCGGTTTGATGCCCTTCAGGTCGAACCATTTGTAGCCGACCGCCGCGCCTTCGATGTCATAGTCGACGTCGAAGCGGCTGTCCTTGGGCAGGTCGAGGCCATCAAGCTTGGGCCGCGGCAGCTGGTTCTCGGACAGCGGGAAGGTCTGCGGCAGGCGTCCCGAGGCGTCAACTTCGCCGCTCAGCACGCGCGCGATCGCTTCGCCGCCATTCGTGCCCGGATACCAGGCCTGGACCACGCCGGCGACCTGGTCGACCCACGGCATCGTCACCGGAGTGCCGGTCTGCAGCACCACCACCGTGCGCGGATTGGCTTTCGCCACGGCGGCGATCAGCGCATCCTGCGCATTCGGCAGCGACAGGTTCGGCACGTCATTCGCCTCCGAGGTCCACTGGGTCGCGAACACCAGCACCACGTCGGCCCCGGCGGCGACCTTCGCGGCGCCTGCCGCATCCTTGCCGTCATGCCAGTCGAGCTTGGCCTTGCTGCGGCGCGCCAGGGCCTGCATCGGGGATCCTGGCAGATAAACCATCGGCCCCGGCCAGGCTGCCGGTCCCTCGTTCGGCACCGCCATGCCGCCGCGCGGATAGACCTGGGCCGAGCCGCCGCCGGACAGCACGCCCTTGTTGGCGTGGCCGCCGATGATGGCGATGCGTTTCAAGCTGGGAGCCAGCGGCAGCACATTGGCCGCGTTCTTGAGCAGGACGATGCCTTCCTCGGCGTCCTCCTGCGAGATGCGGCCGTGGGCGGCGTAGTCGATGTCCTTGTCGCGCACCTTCACCGGATTATCCAGCACCCCATGCGTGCCCATCGCCCACAGGATGCGCGCCACCATATCGTCCAGGCGCTGCTCCGGCACGTGGCCGTTCTGCACCGCCTCCTTGAGGGCGCCATCGAAGTAGGGCGATTTGTCGAATGGGTAGCCGGACTGCTGGTCCAGGCCCGCCAGCGCCGCAGGGATGGTCGAATGCACAGCGCCCCAGTCGGACATCACATAGCCCTTGTAGCCCCAGTCGCGCTTGAGCACCTTGTTCAGCAGGTGATCGTTCTCGCAGCCGTACACGCCGCCGATGCGGTTGTACGAACACATGACGGAACCCGGATTGCCGCGCTCGATGGCGATCTGGAAGGCCAGCAGGTCGGACATGCGGCCGGCCGCGTCGTCGATCTTGACGTTCAGGTGGTTGCGGCCCGTCTCCTGGTCGTTGTAGACATAGTGCTTGACGGTCGAGATCACATGGTTCGACTGCACGCCGCGAATCTGTTCGCCGGCCATGATCCCGGCCAGCAGCGGGTCTTCGCCGGTGTACTCGAAATTGCGGCCGTTGCGCGGCTCGCGCGCCAGGTTGACGCTCCCGCCCAGCATCACGTTGAAGCCCGACAGGCGCGCTTCCTTGCCGATCATGGCCGCGCCCTTGAAAGCCAGCGCCGGGTTCCAGGTGGCGGCAGTGGCGATCCCCGCCGGCAGCGAGGTGCGCAGGCGCGTTTGCTTGCCCGGCTGCGAGGCGACGCCGATGCCGGCGTCGGTCAGCCACTGCGGCGTGATGCCCAGGCGTTCGATGCCCTTGATGTAGCCGGCCGACTGCACCAGCGCCTCGGCGGGCGGCTGCTTGCCCTGGAATTCGGTGCCGAACTGGCCGAACACCATGCCGATCTTTTCGTCGATGGTCATCTGGCTCACCAGTTTTGCCGCGCGTTGCTGGGCGTCGTCGGGGGCCGCTTGCGCGCACTGGACGGCGCAGGCGGCGGCGAGGGCAATGGCCCAGCGGGCGTTCGGCAAAGCTTGCTGCATATTGTTGTCTCCTTATTTTCTTGTTTAATGGCCGCGCCGCCCATGAAGGACGCGCGCGGCCGGCTTGCTCAACTTAGAACGACACTCCAAGACGCACGCTGTAGCGCGGCCCCGTCACGAACCATGCGCGGCCCTTGTCGCCGATGTGGTGGGTCATGATCTGCTTGTACTTCGCGTCGGTCAGGTTCTGCGCCTGGAAGTCGATGCGGTAGTTGTCGTTGAACTTGTAGCTGACGCCGCCATCGAGCTGGCCATAGTCGTCGGCCCAGATCGGCAGGCCCCAGGCGACCACGCTCTGTCCGAAGGTCGGGCTGTCCGGGTTGCTGTCGACACCGTTCGTGCCATTGGTGCCGTTGTTATTGTTGCCCAGCAGGCTCTTGGAACGCCAGCTCCAGGCCAGGCGCGCCGACCACGGACCGCGGTCGTACAGCAGCGCCAGGTTGTAGGAGTTGCGCGACATGTATTCCAGCGGCAGGTCGCCGAAGGTGCGGCCGTCAGTGTCGCAACCGTTGAGGTTCAGGTTCAGGTTGGCCGCATTGTTGCCAGCCGTGCACCAGGGCGAGAACACCGGGTTGTACAGGTCGCGCTTGGTCTTGACGTGGGTGTAGTTGGCCTGCACCCCGAAGCCCGCCAGCCAGCCCGGCAGGCGGTCGAAGTACTGCTGGTAGGCGACTTCGACGCCACGCGCGCTGCCGCGTGCGCCGTTCACCGGCGTGGAGACATTGAAATCGATTGCACGTCCGGCCGAGTCGGTCAGCTGATAGAAGGAGCTCTGCTTGATGATGATGTCGCGCAGGCGCTTGTCGAACAGGCCGACCGTGAGCGAGCCGGCCTTGGCGAAGTACCATTCCGCGGTCAGGTCGATGTTGCGCGAGGTGATCGGACGCAGCAGCGCGTTGCCCTTTGCCTCGCCGACATGGCCGATCGAGGTCACGTTGGTGACTTGCCCGGCCCCGGTGCCGGTGGTGGTGCTGGTCACGTTCTGGCTTAGGGTGGTATAGGCCTGCAGCTGGTCGAAGTTCGGGCGCGACATGCCCTTGCCGATGGCGAAGCGGAACTGCAGCTCGTCGCTGGCCTTGAGCCGCAGGTTCAGGCTCGGCAGCCAGTTGTGGTAGCTGTTCCTGTAGTCGTCGCGGCCGGCGAACGGGGCGATCACTGGCACTGGCAGACCCGTGGTGCCGCCCGGCGGAACGACGAAGGTCGAGTTGTAGACGGTGTAGCCATACGAATCCGAATCGGTCTTCACGTAGCGCAGGCCGACGTTGCCGTCCACCGGGAAGCGCAGGTCGTCGAAGGCAAAGCGCAACTGGGCGTAGGCCGCCTTGGTCTTCTCGGACTGCTCGTTGTCGCCCGACGGGTTGGCTTCGCCGAAGGCGGCCGGCGTCCATGGCGTGCAGCTGTTGCCGGCTTCGGCGCACAGGATGTCATGGAAGCTGTGCAGCTGGGAGTAGCTGGCGGGGAAGCCGGCGGTCACCGAGGCTGCCGGGAAGATGATCGCCGGGACGCTGGCGTCGCCGTTGAAGAAGTTGTTGAACTGATTGACGGTGGTCGGGGCCTGGAAGCGCGGGTCGCTTAGATAAGCCAGGTTATTGATCTGCCACGGCATCATCCAGCGCTGCGAGATGCCGACCCAGTGGTAGTCGGGATTCGAGACGATGGTCTTGGCGTCGCGGTCGGTGAGGCGCACGCCGATCCGCAGGTCGCGCAGCACCGGATGGTCGAAGTCGTACTTGACGTCGCCTTTCCACGCCTTCTGCTCGGCCACGCTACGGTCCAGGTGTTCCTGCGAGAAGGCCCAGAAGAAGTTATTGGGATCGCTCATCGCCGCCGCCTGCGCCGGACTGAAGGTGATGCGCGGCAGCGAGCCCGTCACGTCCAGGTTCAGCTCCGGCATCAGCGTGCCGAGGGCCACCGTCGAATCGAAGCCTTCCGAACGCGCCTTCACGTGCTGGAAGTCCGAGGTGAAGGTCCAGTTGGTGGCCGGCTTCCATTCGACGTTCCAGGCGATGTCGGTGGTGACCGAGTCGCGGGTCGCGGTGCGGGCGTTATTGGCGTACTCGATGCTGCCGGCGGTCGGGTTGGTGATGGTGCCGCTCAGGAAGGCGCCGTTGGCGTCGTACACGCCGTTCGACACGCGCAGATTGGTCGGCGTGCCTTCGGCCGAGAACAGCGCATTCTCGTCCCAGCGCATATCGTATTTGGAGCGGAACCAGGTCAGGTGGCTCTTGAGGGTATTGTCCTTCTTCCACTGCAGCGCGCCGTAGGTGCCCTGGCGCTTGCGGTCGAAGTCGAGCGTACGCCACTGCGCGCCTTTCGGGATCCACACGGTGCGGCCCGGCTCGGCGCCGGCGACCGGATAATACGGTTCGACCTGGAAGGCGTCGGTGCGGGTCACGCTGCGCGAGCTGGCGAAGTTGACCAGGGCGCCGAACTCGCCGATGCCGGTCTGCCAGCGGTTCGAATACAGGAGCGAGCCGGCGGGGCGGGCCTTGCCTTTCTTGAGCTCGGAATACGTGCCTTCGATGCTGCCTGAGATGCGCTGGCCCTTGATGTCGAACGGCAGGGCGGTGCGCAGGTTGACCAGGCCCGAGATCCCGCCTTCGATCTGTTCCGCCGAGGGGTTCTTGTAGACGTCGATGCCGGCCATCAGCTCAGGCGGCACGTCCTCGAAGTTCAGGGCCCGGCCACCGGTGGACGAGAAGGAATCGCGCCCGTTCAGTTCGGAGCGTACCCAGGAGAGGCCACGGATCGACACGCCCGAACCTTCGACCGAGAAGTGTTCGGGATCGGCGCGCGACATGGTGCGGTCGATGGTCACGCCCGGTATGCGCTGCAGCACTTCGGTAATGGATTTGTCGGGCAGCTTGCCGATGTCCTCGGCGACGATCGAATCGACGACCTCGTCCGAGTTCTTCTTGAGCTGCTGGGCGCTGTCGAGGGCGGCGCGCTGGCCGGTGACCGTGACTACCTGGGGAGCCGCTGGCGCGGGTTCCTGGGCGAAGGCTGCCGACAACCAGCACAGATGTGCGACGCCCACGGCAATGGCCGACTTGTTCAACTGTCTCATGTTGTGTCTCCGTCTTTGTTGTGAAGAACCCGTCTGTGGGATTCTTTTCAGGTGCTACCGAGGTTGCCGGCAGTCCGCAGCCGCATAACCTGTCAGTAAATATAACACCTAATGTTTGGCGCAATCATTGGGTTTTTTGGGCTTCTTGTAAATATTTATTGATAACGTTGCGATTCTGATGAAATCGTTATCATCGCGGCCGCTTTTCGATGCCTGCGCCGGACCGAGCGTGGAACTGTGCGGCGTACCAACTGCCTAAAAGCGACAGGCCGGCGTTTCCGGTGCCTGCGCTTCTTCCATGGGCGAATGCCTGCCTCGAGTGTCGATTCAGACGAGGGAGGACATCATGCCTATCAAAAACATCGCCATCGCCTGCCAGGGCGGCGGCAGTCACGCGGCCTTTGCCGCCGGCGCCTTGCCGGTGTTGCTGCCGCAGTTTCGCAATGCCGAGCTGGCGACCAGCCAGGGGCGGGCAAAACTGGCCGACGAAGCGCAAGACGTGCTGCGCCTGACCGGCATCAGCGGCACCTCGGGCGGCGCCATCAGCGCCTTGCTGGCCTGGTATGGCTACCTGCTGGGCGGCCCTGAGGCAGCCAAGGCCGGGCTCGAGCGCTTCTGGGACGCGAACTGCGCTATCGCGCCCGGCGAACGCCTGCTGAACGACATTGGCCAGTGGGCCGGCAGCCTGTCCCAGGTCGATCTCAAGCTGAGTCCCTATCTATCGCCGCTGCGCGAGATCGAAACCTTCGCCACCGCGACCTGGCCGATGCTGACCGCCATGTGGCCGCCGCTGGGCAGCTGGATCCGCGGTCCCTATTTCCAGCTGCGCGAGTCGATCGCGCCGCACGTCGACTTCGACCTGGTCGGCGCCATCGGCGACTTTTGCAGCATCCCGCAAGAGATCAAGCGCTGGCAGGCGATCGCCCTCGAGGCGCGCATGGCCGATACGCCGCCCGAGCGCGAACGGTTGCAGGCGCGCCAGGCCGCGATCGAGCACGACCTGCGGGCCAGGTTGGCTTCTGGCGGCTGGATCGCGGCCTGGTCGAAAGCGCACGAGCTGGCCGCGGGCTCACTGCTGCGGAAGTGGCCTTCATCGAAGCCGTTAATGCCCGCCTCGACGATCCGGGCCAGCGTTTCCGGCCCCACGACAAGCCGATCGAGGTGGTGCGCATCGTGCTCGACGGCGAGGCGGTCGGCGGCGCGGTGCGCAAGGAGCTGGGACTGTTCTCCAAATTCGACCGCGACCCGCAACTGGCCCAGGCCCTGCTGGCGCACGGGCGGGAGCAGGCCGGGCGCTACCTGGCGCTGCGCGCCCAATCCGGCGCCTTGTGGGAGACCCTGGCCGGGCAGGTGGGCATGATGGGGGCCAGGCCCAGCGACCGCCTGGCCCAGGCCATGCCGTATTTGCCGGGGCATGCGCGCATGGCCGGCGGCCTGGTGGCGCCGGACGTGATCACGATCGAGGGCGGCGGGCAGGCCAGCCTGCGCTGGCATGCGAGCGAAGCCGAGGTGGAGGGCCATCTCGTGCGGATGAAGGGGAGTACGCTGCTGCGCATGGGCGAGGAGGGCTGGCGGCTGGCCGAGACCCGCCTGCTCGATGTCGAGGAAAGGGTGGCGCCGGCGGCAACTGCGGGCCATGGGGAATCGGCGGCGCCATCCCCGGCGGCGCGGCGGCGTGGTGGTGGCGCGCGCAAGGGCGATGGCGGCGAAACGTCTTTACATTAACTGGCAGGCGGCGAGGTTAGCACGACAAGCGCGGTTCAATTCTCACCTAAACTCACGCAGAAATTGTATACATTGCGTAAAATACTTATTTGTAGCGTTCATCAATTCATATATATTTCTGATATATCTCAAAGTCAACGGATATTGCAATGCAACATAACTCATATATCAAGAATCGCATCCTGTTGAGCACCGGCGTGTTGGCCGCCGTGCTCGCCCTGTCGGCGTGTGGCAAGAAGGCCGACGTCGAGGCGTCGCCGGCGCCGACCGATCCGGCCTCGCCGGCCGCGGTCGCCACCCAGAATCCCGATCCGCACGCGGCCATCGTGGCCGAGCCGGCCACCACGCCGGATGCGGTTCCGGGCACCGGTCCGGGTGAGGGCGGCACCGCCATCGGCGGCGTGGTCGCTGGCCAGGATGCAGGCAAGTCCCGCGACAGCGGTGCTTCCGAACCGACCGGTGGCGATGGCGCCACCCAGGCAACGACGCCGCCGGCCAAGTAACACGACCGGCGACGTAGCAAGGCGCGCACGCCACCTGACGGTGGCAGCGTCGCGATCGGATCAGCATGCCGGGGCGTTGACCCCGGCACATCCTTTTGCGGCGTGCGCAATCCATTACTAGTAGGAGAACCTAGATGGGCATGAATCGTAGGCAGTTCCTCCGCGTAAGCGGTGCGGGACTGGCCGCGTCCACCATCGTCGCGCTCGGCTTTTCGCCGCTGCCGGCAATGGCCGAGACCCGGCACTATAAACTGGCGAAGGCCAAGGAGACGCGCAACACGTGTCCGTACTGCTCGGTGGGCTGCGGCCTGCTGATGTACAGCATCGGCGACGGCGCAAAGAACGTCACCTCGGACATCATTCATATCGAAGGCGACCCGGATCACCCGGTGAACCGCGGCACCCTGTGCCCGAAAGGCGCTGGCCTGCTCGACTTCGTGCACTCCCCGAACCGCCTCAAGTATCCTGAAGTCCGCGAGCCGGGCAGCAAGGAATGGAAGCGCATTTCGTGGGACCAGGCGATGTCGCGCATTGCCAAGTTCATGAAGGACGACCGCGACGCCAACTTCATCGCGACCAACGCCGAAGGCAAACTCGTCAACCGCTGGACCAGCACCGGTATGCTGTGTGCGTCCGCGGCGAGCAACGAAACGGGCTACATCACGCACAAAGCGATGCGTTCGATGGGCATGCTCGTCTTCGATAACCAGGCTCGCGTTTGACACGGACCTACGGTGGCCGGTCTGGCCCCGACGTTCGGACGAGGAGCGATGACCAACCATTGGGTTGACATCAAGAATGCCGATGTAGTTCTGATTATGGGCGGCAATGCCGCCGAAGCTCACCCTTGCGGTTTCAAGTGGGTGATCGAAGCCAAGCATCACAATAAAGCCAAGCTGGTCGTGGTCGACCCGCGCTTCACGCGTTCGGCCGCCATGAGCGACTATTACGCGCCGATCCGCGCTGGCTCCGACATCGCCTTCCTGGGCGGCGTCATCAATTATCTGCTGAGTAACGACAAGATCCAGACCGAATACGTCCGGAGCTATACCAACGCGTCGTTCATCGTCGGTCCCGACTTCTCGTTCGAAGACGGTATCTTCTCCGGCTACGACGAAGCCAAGCGCCGCTACGACAACAAGTCGTGGGGCTACGCCATGGGTGAAGACGGTTTCGCCAAGGTCGATCCGACCATGCAAGACCCGAATTGCGTCCTGCAGGTGATGAAGCGTCATTACTCGCGCTACACCCCTGAGCAGGTCAGCAAGATCACCGGTACCCCGGTCAAGCAATTCCTGAAAGTCTGCGAGTACATCTCGTCGACCGCCGCGCCGGGCCGCGCCATGACGATCCTGTATGCGCTGGGCTGGACGCAACACAGCCAGGGCAGTCAGATCATCCGTACCGGCGCCATCATGCAGCTGCTGCTGGGTAACGTCGGCGTCGCCGGCGGTGGCCTGAACGCACTGCGCGGCCACTCCAACATCCAGGGTCTGACCGACCTGGGCCTGCTGTCGAACTCGCTGCCGGGCTACCTGTCCCTGGCGACCGACAACGAGCAGGATCTGGAGACCTACTACAAGCCGCGCGCACTCAAGCCGCTGCGTCCGAACCAGATGAGCTACTGGCAGAACTATCCCAAGTTCTTCGTCAGCCTGCAAAAAGCCTGGTGGGGCGATGCCGCGACCGCGGAAAACAACTGGGCCTTCGACTACCTGCCGAAGATCGACAAGCTGTACGACGTGCTGCAGGCCTTCGAGCTGATGGGTCAGGGCAAGTTGAACGGCTACATCTGCCAGGGCTTCAATCCGGTTGGTTCCTTCCCTAACAAGAAGAAGATCATCGCCGGCCTGTCGAAGCTGAAATTCCTGGTGACGATGGATCCGCTGAACACCGAGACTTCGGAGTTCTGGCAGAACTTCGGCGAGTCGAACGACGTCAATCCGGCCGAGATCCAGACCACCGTGTTCCGCCTGCCAACCACCTGCTTCGCCGAGGAAGACGGTTCGCTGTCGAACTCGTCGCGCTGGCTGCAATGGCACTGGAAGGGCGGCGAAGCGCCGTACGAAGCCAAGCCGGACATCGAGATCATCGCCGACCTGTTCACCCGCATGAAGAATGCGTACATCAAGGATGGCGGCGCCTTCCCTGATGCGATGGTGAACCTGTCCTGGCCGTACAAGATTCCGCACAGCCCTTCGGCAGAAGAGCTGGCCAAGGAATTCAACGGCAAGGCGCTGGCCGACATCCCGGATGCCAAGGATCCGTCCAAGATCATCCTCAAGAAGGGTCAGCAGGTGCCGGGCTTCGGCGTGCTGCGCGATGACGGTACCACTGCGAGCGGCTGCTGGATCTATGCCGGTTCGTGGACCGAGGCCGGCAACCAGATGGCCAACCGCGACAACGCCGATCCTTACGGCATCGGCAATACGCTGGGCTGGGCCTGGGCATGGCCTGCGAACCGCCGCGTGCTGTACAACGGCGCGTCGGCCGATCCGAAGACCGGCAAGCCGTGGAATGCGCACCGCAACCTGATCGCATGGAATGGCACCAGCTGGACCGGTTCCGACATTCCGGACATCCGTCCCGATGCGAATCCGGGCGACGAAGACCGTGTGCAGCCGTTCATCATGACGGCCGAAGGCGTGTCGCGCCTGTTCGCGCCGACCGGCATGGCCGAAGGTCCGCTGCCTGAGCACTACGAGCCGTTCGAGTCGCCGTTCCCGGTCAACCCGATGCACCCGAAAAACCCGAAAGCCCGTGCCAATCCAGCGGCGCGCGTGTTCAAGGGCGACATGGAAGCATTCGGCACCGCGAAGGACTTCCCGTACGTCGCGACCAGCTACCGCCTGACCGAGCACTTCCACTACTGGACCAAGAACGTGCTGTCCAACGCGATCATCCAGCCGCAGCAGTTCGTGGAAATCGGCGAGGAACTGGCCAAGGCCAAGGGCATCAGCAATGGCGATATGGTCAAGGTGTCGTCGATGCGCGGCTACATCAAGGCCAAGTGCGTCGTCACCAAGCGCATTCCGCAGCTCGATTGCGATGGCATGAAGGTGGACACGGTGGGCTTGCCGAACCACTGGGGCTTCGTCGGTTTGACCAAGCCGGGCTTCCTGGTGAACACGCTGACCCCGTTCGTGGGCGATGCGAATACCCAGACGCCTGAGTTCAAGTCGTTCCTGGTCAATATCGAAAGGGTTTAAGTCATGTCTTCACTACAATCTCTCGATATTGCAGCGCGGTCGGCAACGACCGCGACGACGCCGGTGGCGCGTACCCACAAGCCGGAAGTCGCCAAGCTGATCGACGTCTCGAGCTGCATCGGCTGCAAGGCATGCCAGGTGGCGTGCATGCAGTGGAACGATCTGCGCGACGACGTCGGCGACACCAATGGTACCTACGACAACCCGCGCGACCTGACGCCGCAGTCGTGGACGGTCATGAAGTACTCGGAAATCGTCAGCAAGACGGAAGACGAGGGTGACCGCCTGGAGTGGCTGATCCGCAAGGACGGCTGCATGCACTGCGACGAACCGGGCTGTCTGAAGGCCTGCCCGGCGCCGGGCGCGATCGTCAAGTACACCAACGGCATCGTCGACTTCATCAGCGAGAACTGCATCGGCTGCGGCTACTGCGTTGCCGGCTGCCCGTTCGACGTGCCACGCATCAGCAAGGTGGACTCGAAGGCTTACAAGTGCTCGCTGTGCGCGGACCGCGTGGCAGTGAACATGGAACCGGCCTGCGTCAAGATCTGTCCTACCGGCGCCATCCGCTTCGGTACCAAAGAGGACATGATCGACTACGCAGCCGACCGTGTGGTCGACCTGAAGGAGCGCGGTTACCAGAACGCGGGCCTGTACAACCCGGCCGGCGTCGGCGGTACGCACGTGATGTACGTGCTGCAGCACGCCGACAAGCCGACCCTGTACGCCGGCCTGCCTGAGAACCCGACCATCAGCCCGACCGTGGCGCTGTGGAAGGGCGTGGCCAAGCCGCTGGGCGTGGCCGCGATGATCGGCGCCGCCGTGGCTGGTTTCTTCCACTACATGAAAGTGGGTCCGATCGAGACCCATGTGGACGAACCGCCAGTGCAGCCGACGCCCGACGCAGACCAGCGCGAAGATACGCGCGTTTAAGGAGAAGAACATGTTTATCACTCGTTATCGCGACCGCACGCGGATGAACCACTGGGCCGTGGCCCTGCTGTTCATCTGCGCGGGTCTGACCGGGCTGGCATTGTTCCATCCTTCGATGTACTTCTTCAGCGTCTTCTTCGGCGGCGGCTACTGGACCCGTGTGCTGCACCCGTTCTTCGGGCTGCTCATGGTGCTGGGCTTCGTGTTCCTGTTCTTTGCCGTGGTGCGCGACAACTTCTGGACCCGTGCCGATACGGAATGGGTCAAGAAGGCGCCGAAGATGGTGACCACCGGCGACGAGCATCACATGCCGCCGGTGCACAAGTACAACGCCGGCCAGAAGGGCGTGTTCTGGGTGTTCGCCATCAGCCTCGTGCTGCTGCTGATCACCGGCTTCATGTTCTGGCAGCCATGGTTCGCGGACTTCTTCCCGATTCCGCTGCGCCGTGCCGCCATGCTGGTGCATGCGGTGGCGGCCCTGGCGCTGGTGCTCAGCGTGATCATCCACGTGTACGCCGCCATCTGGGTCAAGGGCTCGTTCCGCGCCATGACCCGTGGCACCGTGCATGAGGACTGGGCGAAGTCGCACCATCCGCTGTGGTATAAGGAAGTCACGCAAGCTACGCAAGATCGTGCCACGCGCAAGAAACCTTAAGGACTTCACTGCTCTATGAGTGTTACCAAAGCAACACCGCTGCTCAGCCCGGAAGAAATCGCGGTCCGGTCCGGGCAGCAGATGCCCTACCTGCACCTCCCGGTGCGGGCAGAGCTCTTCGCCACCCGTGAAACCCGCCTGCGTCAGCTGGCGGCCGGGCATGCGATGCGCGACTTCATGCTGTTCGCCGCCGAACTGGCGCACGTCCAGCATGAAGTCCTGCAGGACTATCCCGAAGTTGCGCTTCCCAGCGAGGACGACTTGCTGGCCGCCGGCCGCGCCGCCCAGGCGCCGCTGCCGGCGCCGCTGTGGCCGCGTGACCCGGCCTGGCGTGGGGCCATGCGCCGCATGCTGGAGCTGCTGGTCCCGCGCCTGGCGGGCAGCCCGGCCCAGGCGGCCGTGCAGGCCTTGCTGGCCGCCAGTGACGACCATCTCGAGGGACAAGCCGAACTGCTGCTGCAAGGCGCAGCCGGCCTGGACATGAGTGCGGCGCCACTGGTGGCGGCAGGCCTGCAGGTCTACTGGACCCATATGGTGCTGGAAATCCAGAAAGCCCACGGCGCGGCGCGCCAGGAACCGTTCGGGCGCACGCTCGACGTGACCTTGTGCCCGTGCTGCGGCAGCTTGCCGACCTCGTCGGTCACGCGCCTGGATGCCGGTGGCAGCCACTTCCGCTACCTCAATTGCGCACTGTGCTCGACGCAGTGGCATATGGTGCGGGTCAAGTGCAGCCACTGCCAGAGTACCAAGGGCATCCACTACCATTCGCTGCAGGCGGTGGCCACCGATGGCGCGCAGGAAGATACTGCGCAGGCATCGGTCCAGGCCGAAACCTGCGACGAGTGCGGCCACTACCTCAAGATCGTGCGCATGGAAAGAGATCTCCACGTCGATCCGGTGGCGGACGACGTGGCGACCCTGACACTGGACATCCTGGTGTCGGAGGCGGGCTTCCAGCCGCATGGCGTCAACCTGCTGCTGCTCACGGGCGGCGAAGACGACGTTCCGGAAAACGATCAACCAGGGAGTCATTGACCATGTCGCTTGACGAGTCCGTGGTCCACGGCTCGAAGGCGACAGTCAAGGATCTGCCTTCGATCGATAAACTGCTGCGCCTGCCGTCCGTGCAGGCGCAGGTTTTCGCTCACGGCCATACCCTGGTCGCGGCGGAAGCGCGCGCGCAAGTCGATAGCCTGCGCGCGCAGGCCCTGGCAGGCAGGCTCTCCGCGAGCGCGCTGCTGCCGGAGGCGCTCGGCCAGATGCTGGCCGGGCGCATTGCCGAACGCCTGGCGCCGAAGATGCGCCGCGTGATCAACCTGACCGGTACGGTCATCCATACCAATCTCGGACGCGCCGTCCTGCCGCAAGCGGCAATCGACCACCTGGTCGCGATGATGGCCGGCCCGAACAACCTCGAATACGACCTCGCCAGCGGCTCGCGCGGCGATCGCGACAGCATCGTCGAAGGCCTGCTGTGCGAGATCACCGGCGCCCAAGCCGCGACCGTGGTCAACAATAATGCCGCCGCCGTGCTGCTGTCGCTAGCTGCCTTGGGCGGCGGGCGTGAGGCAATCGTCTCGCGCGGCGAGCTGGTGGAAATCGGCGGCGCTTTCCGCATGCCCGACGTGATGGCCAGCGCCGGCGCCCACATGGTCGAAGTCGGCACTACCAACCGCACCCACCTGGCGGACTACGAACGCGCGATCAACGAACGCACCGCGCTGCTGATGAAGGTCCACACCAGTAATTACGCCGTGCAGGGCTTTACCAGTTCGGTGTCCGAAGCCGAGCTGGCGCCATTGGCGCGTGCCCGCGGCGTGGCCCTGGTCAGCGACCTGGGCAGCGGTTCGCTGATCGACATGGGCAAGTACGGCCTGCCGCAGGAACCGACGCCGCAGCAGATGCTGGCGGCCGGCTGCGACGTGGTCACCTTCTCGGGCGACAAGCTGCTGGGCGGACCACAGGCCGGCCTGATCGTCGGCTCGAAGGAATTCGTCACCCGCATCCGCAAATTCCCGATGAAGCGCGCGCTGCGCCTGTCGAAGCTGCCGCTGGCGGCGCTGGAAGCGACCCTGAGGCTGTACCTGCAGCCCGAGCTGCTGCTGCGCGAGCTGCCGACCCTGCGCTGGCTGACCCGCACGCAAGAGCAGGTGGGCGCGACCGCGAATGCCATCCTGACGCCGCTGCGCGAGGCCCTGGCGCCGCGCTACACAGTGACGCTGGAGACGATGGTGAGCCAGATCGGTTCCGGTTCGCTGCCGATCGACCGCCTGCCGTCGAGCGGGCTGGCGATCGCGCCGAACCTGGCCGGCAAGCGCGGCATGGGCACGGCGCTGGACGCCCTGGCCGAAGCGCTGCGCGAGTTGCCGCTGCCGGTGATCGGCCGCATCGCCGACGACCGCTTGCTGCTCGACTGCCGCTGCATCGACGACCCGGCCGAGCTGCTGGGGCAACTGGGCGCATTGCGCGCGGCCCTCGTCGAAGCATAAGAACGTAAAGGATTTCGCATGATCGTCGGCACTGCCGGACATATTGACCACGGCAAGACCGCGCTGGTGCGCGCGTTGACCGGCATCGACGCCGACCGCCTGCCGGAAGAGAAAAAGCGTGGCATCACGATCGAGCTGGGTTACGCCTGGATGCCGCTCGAGGATGGCGGCCGCATCGGTTTCGTTGACGTGCCGGGCCACGAAAAACTGGTGCACACCATGGTGGCGGGCGCCAGCGGGATCGATTTCGGCCTGCTGCTGATCGCGGCCGACGACGGCCCGATGCCGCAGACGATCGAGCATGCGACCATCCTCTCCCTGCTGGGCGTGCGACGCGGCGCGGCCGTGATCACCAAGATCGACCGCGTCGACGCCGACCGCCTGCGCGAGACCGAGGCGGCGGTCGCGGGCCTCTTGGCCAGCGCCGGCCTCGAAGATTACCCGGTGCTGCAGGTGTCGAGCATCCGCGGCGACGGCATCGATGGCTTGCGCGCATTGCTGGTTGAGGCGCTGCGGGCGGCGCCTGGCGATGGCGTGCCTGGCGCAGGATTCCGCATGGGCCTGGACCGCGCGTTTACGCTGGACGGCGTGGGCACCGTGGTCGCGGGCAGCGTCTCGGCAGGCAAGGTCGCCATCGGCGATGGCCTATCGCTGGCCGCCACGCCGCACAAGGAATACCGGGTGCGCAGCCTCCAGGTACATAGCCGGACGGCCCAGGAAGCCCAGGCCGGCCAGCGCTGCGCCGTCGGCCTGGCCGGCCTGGAACGCAGCGACGAGCTGCGCGGCCAGGTGCTGTGCGACCCGGCGATTGCGCTCACCACCCAGCGTATCGACGTCTGGCTGCAGGTGGCCGCCACCGAAGAACGCGCACTGCGTTCGGGTACCCTGGTGCACCTGCACGCGGCGACCCAGGATTGCCTGGCCACCGTGGCCGTATTGGGCCAGCCATCGATCGCGCCGGGCGCCGCGGCGCCGGCGCAGCTGGTGCTGCACAAGCCGGCCAACGTGTGGCACGGCGATCGGTTTATTTTGCGCGACGCCTCGGCGATCCGCACCGTGGCCGGTGGATCGGTGCTGGATCCCTTGGGGCCGGTGCGCTACCGTCAGACGCCGGAACGCCTGGCCTACCTGGAGACCCAGCGCGCCGACGATCCAATGACCCGCCTGCTTGGTGCGCTGGTGCAGGCGCCGTATGGCGTCAACGGTGCGACCTGGCTGAGGAGCAGTGGCCTGGCGCGCTGGCCGTTCGACCTGGAGCAGGTGCCGGATATCGTGGTCGGCGCCGGCGGCGAATGGATTGTTTCACGCGCGCGGCTGCAGGAAAACGAGGCCGGCCTGCTGCGCGTGCTGGGCGACTTCCATGCGAAATACCCGGACGAGATCGGCCCCGACCTGCTGCGCGCGCGCCGCCTGGCCGCACCGCGCATGCCGGAGGCGCTGTGGCTGCAGCTGACCGAGCACATGATCGCGGCCGGAAGCATCAATCGCCGCAACGGTTTCCTGCACTTGCCGGAGCACGGCGTGGCCTTGCGCGCGGCCGAGCAGGTGGTGGCAGAACACGCGCTGCCGAAACTGCTGGACGGCCGCTACGACCCACCGTGGGTGCGCGACATCGCCCAGACCGCGCGCCTGCCCGAAGTGCAGGTGCGCCAGGTGCTGGGCCGCATGGCGCGCGGCGGCGACGTCTATCAGATCGTGAAAGACCTGTTCTACCACCCGGCCGTGATGCAGGATGCCGCCGATCTGGTGCGCCGTTTGGCGCACGAGGATCCTCAGGGCCAGGTCACAGCGGCGCGTTTCCGCGACGAGACGGGACTCGGCCGCAAGCGCGCGATCCAGATCCTCGAGTTCTTCGACCGGATCGGTTTCTTGCGCCGGGTCGGCGACGTGCACCTGTTACGGCCGGGGACCTTGCTGTTTCCGACGAAGGACTAGCAGGCCGCCGACGCCGGCCAGCAGCAGGGCCGGCATGCCCGGCTCCGGCACCTCTGTGGCATCCGCGAAAGTAAAGTCGTCCATCGCGTAGGAGCCCTGGGCGCCGGTGCGCACGACCACCGAATCAATCGCGCCGGCCCAGCCGGCATCCAGGAAGGCCGACGTGCTCGATAGTTGCAGCGCGGCCGAGCTGGCCACCAGCTGGCCGCCAAAGTAGAGGTCGAAGCGCACGCTGCTGTCCTCGTATCCCGAGAACCAGGCGCCGTTGAACACCGTCGGCGCCAGGAAGCGGATGGTGCTCGCGATCGGCCCGCCGTCGATCCAGTCCGTCGTCACCTGGCCCTGGCCCGAATGCGGCGTGAAGGGCGCGCCGTCCGCGGTGAACACGTTCAGGCCGGACGCCGACCAGTCCAGGCCGCCGTAGTTGCCGGGCACGGCGGCAAAACCGTCGGGACCGACGATGTCGTCGAAGTTCAGCACGGCGGCCGAGGCGAAGGGGACGCACAGGGCGATGGCGGCGCCGACTACGAAATTGCGAATGATCGATTGCATGAGAATTCCTTTCAATAGTGTGTTCAGGCGCGGCCCAGCGCCGGGTCGCTGACTGTGTGGCGGCCGGTCTCGACGCGGCCGGCGAAGCGGCGCAGGTAGTCGGGCTGGCCGGATACGGTGGCGCTGAAGTCGTACCAGTAATCGTTGCCCGCCACAGGAATGCGCACGGTCAGTTCGGTGCGCGGCGCCAGCGTGTGCTGCTGCCGCAGCTGCGCATACGCGTTGGCGCCCAGGACGAAGGTGCACGGCGCCGCGCCGGTGTTCACCAGGCGCAGCACCAGTTCGCCGGTCGCGGCGTCGCAGCGCACCTGGACATCGGGTCGCGGCTGACCCGCCGCCACGGCGCGCAGCGCGCTGCCGGTGTAATGGCGGTGGTAGCCGTTCGGTCCCAGTACCCACAAGTCGTAAGCCCCGCCGACCGCGGGCGTCCAGACATCCGCCAGCGACTTGCCCGCCTCGACCGTGTAGCGGCGCGGGATGGCGGCCAGGTTCTTGCGGTCGTAGACGTGGAACACGGCGCCCTGGCGGCCGGTGTTGCTGAAGGTTAGCGCCACTCGCGCGGCAGCCATCGTGGCGCCAGGCTGCACCTCGCAGGTGGTCGCCAGCTCATACGGCAGCGCGCGCGAGGGGCGTGTCCCCGCGGCCTGCACGGGCATCTGCGGCGCGGCCGGCGCGGGCACCTGCGGCAGGCGCTGCTGCGCGGCGCGCAGGGCGTCGGCCTCGCCCTTGCTCTTGCGGCCGGCGAGCACCGGTAGCGCCTCGTCGTTGGGCGACACGAAGTTGAAGGCGCTGGTCAGGTCGCCGCACACGGCGCGGCGGAACGGGCTGATATTCGGCTCCTTCACGCCGAAGCGTGCTTCCAGGAAGCGTAGCACCGAGGTGTGGTCGAACACCTGCGAGTTGACCCAGCCGCCACGGCTCCATGGCGAGATCACGTACATCGGCACCCGCGGGCCGGGGCCGTATACGCGGCCGTCGGGCGCCGGCTGCTTGGTGCTGCCCGCCGGGCGCGGATGCGTGTAGTACTCGTGCGCCAGGTCGCTGGCCGCCAGCGTGGTCTTGCCGGCGTAGCCGCCCTTGCCGTCGGGCGATGGCGCCGAGGGGGAGGGCACGTGGTCGAAATAGCCGTCGTTCTCGTCGAAGTTGACGATCAGGACGGTCTTGCTCCAGACCTCGGGGTTGGCGGTCAGGGCGTCCAGCACCTCTTGCAGGAACCAGGAACCCTGCACCGGGCTCGATGGGCCGGGATGCTCGCAGTAGATCGACGGTGCGTTCATCCACGATACCGCCGGCAGCTTGCCCTCGCGGATGTCGCGCTTGAAGGCGTCCAGGTATTGTTCGGGCCGGGTGCCGGGCAGGGTGTTGGCGATGCCCTTGTAGAGCGGATTGTTGGCGTTGTCGGTCGCCGCGTCATAGGCTTTATAAGGCAGCGACTGGCCGGTATTGGTATAGGGCTGGCCCGGCGCGCCGCCGCTGGACACCGGATAGCCCGAGGCGATATTGGCGCGCTTGAACTGGCGGAAGGCGCCCAGCATATTGTCGCCCCACTCGTCGGGCATGTTCTGGTAGCTGATCCAGCTGACGCCGGCCGCTTCGAGGCGTTCGGCATAGGTGGTCCAGGTATAGCCGGTGTTGACGCCGGCGGCGACGCCATCGATCGCATCCCACTCGTTGGTGACGAAGGCGGTGCCGGTCGGGACGGCGCCGTTGGTGCCGGTCAGGAAGAACGAGCGGTTGGCGTCGGTCCCGGTGTGCATGGAGCAGTGGTAGGCATCGCACAAGGTGAAGGCATTGGCCAGCGCGAAGGCGAACGGGATCTCGCTGTCCTTGAAATAACCCATCGAGATCGGGTTCTTGTAGCGCGGCCACTGGTCCATGCGGCCGTTGTCCCAGGCCAGCTGGCTGTCGAGCCAGTCGTGCGGCGTGCCGTTGGCGCGCTGGGCATTGCCCTTGCTGCCGTCGAGGTGGAAGGGCATCATCAGGTTGCCGTTGCCCATCCGCTGCTGCCACACGTTGCGGCCTTCCGGCAGGGGGATCGGAAAGCGGTCGCCGAATCCGCGTACGCCGGCCAGTGTGCCGAAATAATGGTCGAAGGCGCGGTTCTCTTGCATCAGGATCACCACGTGCTCGACGTCGCGGATGGTGCCTGTGGCATTGTTGGCGGGGATGGCGAGCGCGCGCTGGATGGCGGGCGGGAAGGCGGCGTAGGTGGCGGCGGCGATGCCGGCGCGGGCACTGCTGCTCAGGAATCTGCGGCGTGAAGTCATGAGATTGTCCGGAAATGGGTGATTGCTAATGGGTAATGAAAATTGCCGCTGTTTGTTGTCTCGCCGATATGGCTTGCAACTTCGCCAAGGTAAGCGAGGTGCATGACGGTGTAATGACAAACGGAAGGTGTGGGCCCGCGCCGCCCCTGTCGAAACGCACGCCGCTCCGGTATCATGGCGGGATGAATCAGAATCCTTCGCAACCCTTTGTACCCTTCGTCATTGGCGTCGCCGGCGGCAGCGGCAGTGGCAAGTCGACGGTGACGCAGCAAGTGCTGTCCTCGTTCGGCACCGATCTCGTCTCCGTCGTCATGCAGGACGACTACTATCGCGACCAGACCCATCTCACCATGGAAGAGCGGCGCGAGCAGAACTACGATCACCCGCACGCCTTCGACTGGCCGCTGCTGGTCGAGCATGTGCGCGCCTTGCGCAACGGCGAGTCGATCGCGATGCCGATCTATGACTTCACCGTGTCCAACCGCACCGACCAGACCATTCCCGTCAAGCCGGCCCCGGTGATCGTGATCGAGGGCCTGTTCGCCCTGTACGATGCCGACTTGCGCGACATGATGTCGCTGAAGATCTTTGTCGACACTGCACCGGACGTGCGTTTCATCCGCCGCCTGCAGCGCGACGTCGCCGAACGCGGCCGCTCGCTGGATAGCATCGTCGGCCAGTACATGGACACGGTGCGTCCGATGCACAAGCAGTTCATCGAACCGACCAGGCGCAGCGCCGACATGATCCTGCCGCACGGCGCGAACGGCCCGGCGATCGACGTCATCACCACCAAGGTGGCGAGCGTGCTCGGCAAACTGCAGATCCTCGAGCGACGTTCCAGCCCGGCACTGGATTGAATTGCCCGCACGCGGTAAAATGCGGGCTCTTCGGAAGGAAATCGTCCCTGGTGGGGCGGCTGGGCTTCAAACCCAGTTGGTGGCGCCATGCGTCGCCGGGTGGGTTCGACTCCCGCATCCTTCCGCCATGACTTTATTCCCCTGGCTACCATGATCATCCTCGGCTTCGATTATCCGGACGACTGCTATTTCGATCTGGAGAACGATATGTGGTGCCGCGACCTGGGCGACGGCCGCATGCAGGTCGGCGTCAGCGCCTTCGGCGTCAAGATCAGCGGTAATTATTTCTATATGTGCCGGCCGAAGTCGGTCGGCAACGAGCTCGAGCAGGGCAAGACCATGGGTGTGGTCGAGCTGAGCAAGACGGTGGTGACGATCAAGACGCCGGTCTCCGGCACCGTGGTCGAGATCAACGAGGCGCTTGAAGACAAGCCCGAACTCATCAACCAGGACCCGTACGGCAAGGGCTGGATCTGTGTGATCCAGGCCAGCGACTGGGAGGGCGACCGCGCCCGGCTGGCGCATGGCGCCCTGCTTGCCGAACAGGCCGAGCGCCGCATGCGGCTCGAGCCGACCGACGACTGGATCAAGCCGTGAGCACGCAGGAGCGCGGGCTGGCCATCCTGGTCTGGTCCTGCGACCTGTCACGGCCAGAGTTGCTCGCCACCCCCTTCATGACCGCGCAAGCCGCGGCGGCGCTCGATATGCGGGTCAAGATGCTGTTCTCGAGCCAGTCGGTGCAATGGCTGCTGGCCCAGAATGCGGCGCGCCTGACCGGCTTCGGCGCCGAGCAGTGGCCGATCTCACGTCACCTGGAGGCAAGCGTCGATCTGGGCGTGGAGATCCGCGCCTGCACCCAGGCGCTGCACGCCAGCGGCGCCGATCGTTCGGCACTCGCGCCGCACTGCGCCGGCGTCGAAGGCATGGTGTCCTTCGTCGAGCAGGGCAGCGCGCCTGGCTGGCGCATGCTGGTGTTCTAGAGCGCGACCATCGCGCGTTCTTCGGGACGCAGGGTCAGCACCGCGACACCGCTGGACGTGACGGCCACCGTGTGCTCGAACTGCGCCGACAAGGACCCGTCGCGCGTCACGACGGTCCAGCCATCGTCCTCGGTGCGCACGCTGCGCCCACCCCGATTGAGCATGGGCTCGATGGTGAACACCATGCCCTCGCGCAGCTTGAGACCCGCGCCTTTCGACCCGAAGTGCAGCACCTGCGGTTCCTCGTGCATCTCGCGGCCGATGCCATGGCCGCAGTATTCGCGCACGACCGAACAGCCATTGCGTTTGGCGTGGCGCTCGATCGCGTGGCCGACGTCGCCCAGGGTGGCGCCGGGCCGCACCGCGCGGATGCCTTTCCACATTGCCTCGTAGGTGGTCTGCACCAGCCGGCGCGCGGCCAGGTCGACATCGCCGACCAGATAGGTCTTGCTGGAGTCGGCGATATAGCCGTTCTTTTCGAGCGTGATGTCGAAGTTCACGATGTCGCCGTCCTTCAACACGTCGGTCGTCGACGGTACGCCGTGGCAGACCACATGGTTGATCGACGAGTTGAGCACGAAACCGTATTCGTACTGGCCCTTGCTGGCCGGCCGTGCGCCGAGTTCGTCGACGATGAAGTGTTCGACGAGCGTGTCGACCTCGAGGGTCGTCATGCCGGCCAGGGACAGCTTGTCGAGCATCCCGAACACGGAGGCCAGCAGGCGCCCGGATTCGGCCATCAGCGCCAGCTCATGCGGTTGCTTGGTCATGCCGCGCTCAGGGTGAGGGGTGGCGCCGATACGCCGGCGGCGGCCAGCTCGCGCTGCACGATCTCGTTGAAGCTGAGGGTGGGATTGGTCTCGCACAGCATGCCGATCTTGATCCAGAACGCGGCTTGCGCGTTGATCGAGCGGCACGAGACTTTGGTGGCAAGGCGGACCTGGTCGTGCAGGTCGTCTTCGATGTTGACGATGCCCATGGGGATACTCCGTATATGATTTGTATATTGATTGTATACGTTCCATATATCGCGTCAAGTCTGGCGTGGAAATGAAAAATGGCGCCGGGATCACTCCCGGCGCCATTCACGATAGTCGTACTACGCTTACAGCGAGCGCAGGAACGCCATCAACTCGTCACGCTGGGCCTTGTTCAGCTTGGCAAAGCGGTTGCGGGCGGCGGCCGCTTCGCCGCCGTGCCACATGATGGCTTCGGTCAGGTTGCGCGCCCGGCCGTCGTGCAGGTAGCCGACCTTGCCTTCCTTGTCCATGACCGCTTCGGAGAGGCCGATACCCCACAGCGTCGGGGTGCGCCACATGCCGCCGCCGGCCTGGCCTTCGGTGTAGCCGTCGGCGAGTTCCGGACCCATATCGTGCAGCAGCAGGTCGGAGTACGGACGGATGGTCTGGTCACGCAGTTCCGCGAACAGGTGGTTCGAACCGGTCTTCATCGACGGCGTGTGGCAGGCCACGCAGCGCATCGCTTCGAACAGCTTGGCGCCGGCCGCCACCTTGACCGTGTCGACGTCCAGTTCCTTGATCGGCGCGACGCCTTTCGGGAAGCCGCTGGCCAGGCTGCGCTGCGCCGGCACCGCGAGCAGGGCCAGGTAGTGCGAGATCTTGGTCAGGTCGGTCTCCGAGATGCCGCGCTGTTTCGGCGCCGTGGCGCAACCGGCCGGGTTGTTGTCGCAGCTCAGGCTAGGGTAGACCGGCGAGGTCACCGACATGTCCTGCAGCAGCGCGCTGGCGGTCTGGTGACGCAGCGTGGCCTTCGATGCCTTCCAGCCGAAGCGGCCCAGCTGGACCGCGCCGGTTTCGGGGTTGAACACGAAGTTGGCGGTGCCCTTGACGCCATCCTGGTCCGGCGTGGTGCGCACGCGCGCCAGGATGTCGGCTTCAGGCACGGCCTCCAGCAGGCCGACGCCGATCATCGGCTGGGCCGAGCGCAGCGACACCACGGATGGGGTCGGACCGTCGAACTTGAGCTTCGGTTTGCTCAAGGTGACGACCGTGCCGTCGGCCAGCGCGACCGTCTTGGTCTCGAAGCCGTCGACCCGCACGCCGGTGCCCCAGTTCTGCGGAGTGCCGGCGCTGGACAGGGCGTTCATCTGCACCGTCGCGCCATACACCGAATGCGGCAGTTGCGCGCCGTCGGTGCCGATGGTAGCGACCCGCACGCTCATCGAGTCCAGGCGACGCTTGTCGACCGGGGCCGGGCTGCGGCCATTGTTCGCATGGCAGGCCACGCAGGTCTCCTGGCCGAAGGTCTTGCCTTGCAGTCCGACCACCGCCTGGTATTTCTCGTTGCCCGACTCGTTATGCTCGCCTGTACTGAAGCTGGTATGCAGCAGGCGGCGGCCTTCGACGAAGCGCTGCATATTCTGCATGCCGACGTTGTTGTACGGCTGCTGGAACATGAACGCGCCATTGTCGCTATAGTTGTACGAGACCGAGCCGATGCCGCCAGACAAGGTTTCGAACGGCAGCGGGGCGTTCATCAGGCGCGGTTGCACGCCATACCATGGACGCAGGCCTTCGCCGACCACATACGTCCACTCGGTCGAGTAGTAGCGGATGTTGCCGGTGTCGCCGAGGGCCGACAGCGCCGCCTGGGTGGTGAAGTACGACGGCGAGACCTCGATCACGTCGCCCGCCACGAGACGCCGTGCGGGAACGTGGGTGCCGTTCGGGAAGCCATCCGAATTGAGGGCGGTATGGCCCGGATAGTTCCACAGCTGCAGGGTGCAGTCGCCGTTGGCCAGGTTCGGGTTGAACAAGGTGTTATTGCGCGGATAAGGCGTAGTCGGGCAGACCTTGATCTGGTCGTTAACCAGCTGGCCTGGCGCCATCCAGCCGTAGCCGGTGGAGTTCGGCTGGTCGAAGCCACGGAAGAACGCCACGCCGCCGCTCAGGAAAGGCACCGTGGTGTACTGGTTGACGGTCAGCACCGGCCTGGTGTTGTTCGGCACGCGGCTGCGGTCGATGATCTCGACGCCCCAGGTGCGGTTCTTGTAATACAGCGGCACGAAGGTCAGGTGATTGCCCGGTCCCTTGTCGACCGCCTGGCCGGTGGCCGGATCGACCGTCTGGTTCGGGTATGGCGAACCGATCTCGTTCCACTCCTCGCCGCGCTCGCGGCCATGGCGCGCCTTGCCGCGCGCACCAAAGCGCGTGACCAGGGTGCCGTCGGCGAGGGTGAACTGCAGCGATTCGAGCGCTTCGTTCGAACCTGGCAGCGGGGTCAAGCCATTGCCGTTGGCCGGGAAGGCCACGGCCGAGGTCGGCGCCTCGGGCACGGTATTGTCGCTGCCCGGGGTCTTGAACTCGACTTCCCACAGCGAGTATCCGTAGTCGGTGGCGCGCCGCAGGCCCTGCAGGCGCACGTGCTTGGCGACCGCGTTCAGGTTGAAGAATTCCTCTTCCTTACCCTTGCCGTCGCTGACGACGCGCAGCTCGGTCCAGGTCTTGCCGTCGTTCGAGGTCGACAGCGAGTATTCCTTGGCATACGAGTTTTCCCAGTGCAGCTTCATGTAGCCGATCGGGGTGGGCGAGGCGAAGTCGAACTGGATCCAGCCATTGTCTTCCTTCGGCTTGCTGGCCCAGCGCGTGTTGAGCTTGCCGTCGATCGCCATGCTGGCCGACAGGCCGCCGTTTTCCGGCTCCGACGATACCGCGCCGGCCGGCTTGACGATGACGCCAGGCTTGCTCAGGTCGATCGGGATCTCCGGGTCGGGCGTGGTCGGCGGCGTGCCAGGTTCGGCCGGGGTGCCGGTAAAGGCCTGGATTTCCAGGATCGAGTAGCCATACTGCCCGGCGCGTTTGAGTCCGTTGACTCGCAGGTACTTGCCCTGGCCGTTCAGGCCGGTCAGGTCCTCGACGCCGCCCTGGCTATCGTTGACGGTCTTGATCGTGGTCCAGCTGTCGCCGTCCTCGGACACCTGCAGCTCGTAGTCGCGGGCGTGCGCGTTCTCCCAGTCGATGCGCACGCGCGTGATCACCGCGCTTTCGGCGAATTCGAGGGTGAAGTGCTGTTTATCGGTGAATTCGCTACCCCAGCGTGTATTGCGGTCGCCGTCGATGGCGTACTGGGCGTCGAGATCGCCGCGCTCGCGCGATGTCGCGGTCGCCTTGATCGGGGTAAGCGGGGCTTCAGGCTGCTCGGCCGCGCCGGAAAAGGCGCGGAACAGGCTCTTGCTGGCACTTTGCATGGAAGACATGGGCGAATCGCCATCTCCGCCACCGCCGCAACCGGCAAGCAACATCATGAGCGCGAGGGGCAGGCCGGGCATGCGGTTGCGGCCTGAAGACTGCCCGCGAGGCAGTAGGTTCATTTGATACTCCTTGGTTATCAATTTTTGATTGGGATCCTGCACCGGCGGCAGCCGCCGTCCGCACCGTGCAGGTCTTGCTATTTCCGCGTGCCTGTGGCCGAGTTCTCGTACCTCCCCCCTTGATACCAAGGGTGAATTGCTCTAAGGCAACTTTTAACGTTAAGATATCCGGCTCGTCAATACGTGTCAAGGGCATGCGTCATGATCTACACAATGGAAGAGCTTTTGGATGCAGCTTTTGGCGTTGACGGGAGTGGAGGTCATCACCAATAATCGAAGGTCATGCACATCTTGCGCACATCGTCGATGCTGGTCCGATTGGTCCTGGCCTGGTTCGTCCTCACCTTGGGCGCCGCCAGTGCCGCCCCCATGGTGCAGCCGGCCGCGATGGCGCTGGTGTGTTCCGAGGGCGGCGTCAAGGTCGTCCTCGTCGATCGCGACGGGGCCGCCGTGCACGCCAAGGGGCATACCCTCGACTGCCCGCTGTGCCTGCCCGCCGCCGTGCCGCCGCTGCCGACGGCCCCGTGCGTCCCGCCGCCGCTGCCGGCGACCGCGGCGGTGCTCGTGCCCGCCGCCTTCCACGTCGCCGCCACGGCCGGTGCACCGCTGCCGCCACGCGGGCCGCCCGCGCACTCCTGATCTCTTCAAGCCGGCCACACCGCCGGCGCAGTCTTTACGCGCGCGGCGCGGGGCGGCCCATGGGGTTTGCGTCCGCACGCCGCGCGCTCATCGGGAAGTATCCAGGAGTAGCAAGATGAGTCAACGAGTTTCAAGCATCGCCTCGCGGCGCGCCTTCGTGCTGTCCGGCGCGGCCCTCGCACTGGGCGCCCTGGCCGGCTGCAGCATGGGCAGTTCGGTCAGTTTCAACGGCACCGACATCACCGGCGCCGATTTCGGCCGCGATTTCCGCCTCAAGGATCCCAGCGGCCAGGAACGCACGCTGGCCGACTTCAAGGACAAGGTCGTGCTGGTGTTCTTCGGCTTCACCCAATGCCCGGACGTGTGCCCGACGGCGCTGGCGCGCGCGGCCGAGGTCAAGACCCTGCTGGGACCGGACGGCGATCGCCTGCAGGTGCTGTTCGTCAGCGTCGACCCGGAGCGTGACACGCCCGAGGTCCTGAACGCCTATACGGCCGCCTTCGATCCGACCTTCCTCGCCCTGTACGGCGACCAGGAGCGCCTGGCCGAGACCGCGAAGGAATTCAAGGTCATCTACCAGAAGGTGCCGACCGGCGATTCCTACACCATCGACCATACCTCGGTCACCTATGCCTTCGACACCAAGGGCAAGCTGCGCCTGAAACTTTCGCACAGCCAGTCGGCGATCGAGTACGCTGCCGACGTGCGCAAGCTGCTGCATGCCGCCTGACTTGCACCTATTTAGATCATTCAAGGAGAACACCATGAACCATTTCATCCGCACCGTCGCTGCCGCTGCCATGCTGGCTGCCGTCGCTAGTTCGGCCCAGGCCCAGGCCAATGTCAGCGTCAAGGACGTCTGGGTGCGCGCCACCGTTCCGCAACAAAAGGCGACCGGCGCCTTCATGCAGCTGCAAGCGGCCAAGGACAGCAAGTTCGTGTCGGCCAGCTCGCCGCTGACCCCGACGGTCGAAGTGCACGAGATGGCGATGCAGGGCGACGTCATGCGCATGCGCCAGGTGCAGTCGGTCGATCTGCCGGCCGGCAAGACGGTGGAACTCAAGCCGGGCGGCTATCACATCATGATGATGAACCTGAAAGCCCAGGTGAAGGAGGGCGATACCGTGCCGTTCACCCTGGTCTTCGAGGGCAAGGACGGCAAGCGCGAGCGGGTCGAGATCCAGGCGCCCGTGAAAGCCCTGAACAGCGCCGCCAAGCCGGCCCACGCCGGACACTGAAGAGGCGTCGGGTACGATGGTTAACGTGGAAACAACAACCATTGGTGGTAGTTTCGTGTAAAACCAATCGTGCGCATGGAGCCGTTCCGTACAATCGCCTGATTGCCGACAGGTTCCCGACAAGGGGAACGGCGGCCTCATGCGATTGGAGCGGATATGCGACAAAGTCCTTCATGGTTGCCGGATGGCCGCGGCGAATGGGCGCTGCTGGCGGCGCTGGCCGCCTGCTATCCGGCCAGTCTGGTGCTGCCCGCCGCCTGGGCGCGTGAGGGCGGCCCGCTGGAAAGCCTGCAGGTGCTGGTGCTGTGCGCCGGCTGCGTGCTGGCGCTCCTGACGTATGTGCGCTCCCGTCCGGCGCGCGTCGCCATGCTGGCGCTGTGGGTCGCGCCGGTCTGGCTGCTGCTGGCCGGGCGTGAGCTCAGCTGGGGCAGGGCATGGTTGCCTGACCATTCCTCCGCCGCCGACACCATGGCCGGGATGGCGCTGTGGTTCCAGCCCCTGGTCCGGCCCGCCGTCGCCGTGCTGCTGGCGGCGCTGCTGATCAGTGCCGTGTACCACCGGATCGACGGCCCGCTGCGGGCCGCGTTCGCCCGGCGAGTACCCTGGGTAGTCCTGATCGTCATGCTGGCGGGCGCCATGGGGTCGACCTGCGCCGAAGGCCATATGTCCTGTCATCTCGACAGGGTGATCCTCAGCGCCCAGGCGTTCGAGGAATTGTGCGAGCTGCTGGCCTATGTCGCGCTCTGCATGGCCCAGCATGTGGTTTTCATGCATCAAATGCCACGGAAGCGCATCCCCGGAATCGTGCGTGCGCGGGCGGTCGCGTCCGAAGAAGCAGGCTAATTAGCCCAAATTCCATAGCATATACGGCAACTGGGACATTTTGCCCGTATGTCTGCACCGCGATTTCCTCTAGGATGTCGGGTTTTGGGTAAGGACCGCCATCTTCGCACCGCGGTCGAGCGATCATGTCGAACGTTAAAGTTGTAGATTTAGAAACGGCGGGGCCGGGCGACGGCACCGCTGCCGGCCTGGCCCGCTACTGGTCTCAGTACTGGGCGCTGACCAAGCCGCGGGTCACGATGCTGACCGTGTTCTGCGCTGTCATCGGCAGTCTGCTGGCCAGCGACGGTTTCCCCGGTTGGGGCGTGCTGCTGTACAGCGGCGTCGGCATCTGGCTGCTGGCCGGCGCCGCGTTCGCAGTCAATTGCCTGCTCGAAGCGCGAATCGATGCCCGCATGGCGCGCACCGCGCGCCGCGCGACCGCCAGCGGCAGCCTGGGCCCGCTGCAAACCGTCGTGTTTTCGCTGGTGCTGGGCGGCGCCGGCGCCGCGCTCCTGTATACCCGGGTCAATCCACTGACGATGTGGCTGACGCTGGCCACCTTCGTCGGCTATGCCTTCATCTATACGCTGCTGCTCAAGCCGAACACCTCGCAGAACATCGTGATCGGCGGCTTCGCCGGCGCCATGCCGCCGGCGCTGGGCTGGGCCGCGGTCGCCAATGCCGTGCCGATGGAAGCCTGGCTGCTGGTCTTGATCATTTTCTTGTGGACGCCGCCGCACTTCTGGGCGCTGGCGATGTACCGCCGCGACGATTACGCGCGTTCGGGCCTGCCGATGCTGCCCGTCACCCACGGCATGGCGCATACCGGCCTGCAGGTGTGGCGCTACAGCCTGGCGCTGGCGGCCGGCACCGCGCTGCCGTGGGCGGTGGGCATGAGCGGGGTGGTGTATCTGGTGGCGGCCTGTGCGCTGAACGCGGTGTTCCTGCGCTACGGCTGGCTGGTGCACAAGCGCTACAGCGACCAGATCGCCCGCAAATCCTTCGCCTGGTCGATCATGTACCTGGCGCTGCTGTTCGCGGCGCTGCTGCTGGACCACTACATCGCGCCTTGATTGTTGCCGCGAGATAAATTGTCAGTTTGAGTACGTTGGCGCACGGTGGGGCGAAACGTTAATATATTAAGCTGTTTGCATGACAGCGAGATACCAAACCCACCCCACCACGCGGGTGCGCGGCAATCCAGCGCATCTACCGACGCATCTTCCAGACGGGCTGCCCGCGGATCGCCGCCGCCACGAGCGCAGCCTGCTCACCCCGGCCGACGTGCGCGACAGCACCGACCTGGCCCGTCTGCTCGAACAACTGGGCTGCGGCGACGACCTGATCGTCGTCTCGAACCGCGCCCCTTGCATCCATTCCCATACGCCCGACGGCGTCATCGCCCAGCGCCCCGCCGGCGGCCTGGTCACGGCGCTCGAAGCCGTGCTAGCCAAGGAAGGCGGCTGCTGGATAGCCCACGGCAGCGGCGATGCCGACCGCGCCACTTGCGACGAGCATGATCACGTGCGCAAGGAACATCTCGACGCACCGTACCGCCTGCGACGCCTGTGGCTGGACGAGGACGAAGTGGCTGGCTATTACGAGGGCCTGTCCAACGAGGGCCTGTGGCCGCTGTGCCACCGCACCGACGTCGAGCCGACCTTCCGCGCCGCCGACTGGGAGCATTATGTGCGGGTCAACCGCCGCTTCGCCGAGGCGGTGGTGGCCGAAGCCGCGACTGCGCGTCCGGTGGTGCTGGTCCAGGATTACCACCTGGCGCTGGTGCCGCAGATGGTGCGCGAGCGCCTGCCGGATGCCGTCATCGTGCTGTTCTGGCACATTCCGTTCCCGGCGCCGCAACGCCTGGCGCGCCTGCCATGGCGCGAACAGGTGATGGCCGGCCTGCTGGCCAGCACGGTGGTTGGCTTGCAGACCCCGGCCGACCGGGACAATTTCAAGCTGGCGCGCGCCGCCTGCGCGCACGGCGTCGGCGCCGCCCACGTCGATGCCTATCCGATCTCGATTGCCTGGCCCGGCCGCCAGGAGCTGCCGGCGCCCGGCCTGGGTGACGACGTCCGGCGCCGTTTCGGCATTGCGCCAGGAGTGCGCCTGCTGGTCGGCGTCGATCGCATGGATTACACCAAGGGCATTCCGGAGCGGCTGCAGGCCTTCGAACTGCTGCTGGAGGAGCGCCCGGAACTGCTGGGCCAGGTGAGCCTGCTGCAGATCGGCGCGCCATGCCGCGGCGCCTTGCCGGCCTATCAGGAAATCTCGCGCCAGGTGAAGGCGCTGACCGCGAGGATCAATGCCCGCTTCGGCAACGACACCTGGCAGCCGGTCGTGCTGCACGCGGCCAGCGCCAATGCGGCCACCGTCACCGACTGCTACCGTGCCAGCGACGTGTGCCTGGTCACGAGCCTGCACGACGGGATGAACCTGGTGGCCAAGGAATTCGTAGCGGCGCGCAACGACTTGCGCGGTGTGCTGGTGCTCAGCCGCCAGGCGGGCGCTGCGGCCGAGCTGGAGCAGGCCTTGCTGGTCGAGCCGCGCGACATCGGCGGCATCGCCCGCGCCATCGGCCGCGCGCTGGACACGCCGCCGCAGGAGCAGACGGACCGCATGCGCGCGCTGCGCGCCGTGGTGAGCCAGAACACGGTGTTCGGCTGGGCGGCACGCCTGCTGGGCGACGGCATGCGCGTCGCGGCGGGCCGTACGGCGCGCCCGGAGCTGGCCCGTCTCGGTCAGTGGGCCGCCTAGGCTAGGGAGCGGCGTTGACGGGCAGCAGGCCAATGGCCAATGCCCGCAGCGTGTCGCCAAATCCGCCGCGCGCCCGCGCGTCGATGCGGGCGCTGGTGACGACCCTGGGTTGCGCGCTCCAGGCGAAACGGGCGCCAATGCCTTCCAGTGCCCGTACCAGCAGCACGTCTTCGTGGCAGCCGACGCAGGCGAATCCGCCTGCCGCCAGATAGGCCTCGGCGCTCACGCCAAGGTTCGCCCCGTGGATGTGGCGATGGCCGTCGCGGTCCTGGTAGTCGCCCCTGAATCGCTCGCACAGCACGGAGGACTGTTCGCCATGCGCCGACCAGTCCTCGACGCCGACCGATCCGCACACCACATCGGCATCAAGCGCGATCTGCGCGGCCAGCCAGCCGGGCGCGACGCAGGTGTCGGCATCGGTGAACGCCAGCCAGCGCACGCCATGCTCCAGCAGGCGCCGTGCTCCGGCGGCGCGCGCGGCGCCGACCTGGCGCGCCGAGATTTCGCGCCACTCCAGGTGGCAACCTGCCGCGTCGAATAGCGCCTCATGGGTGGCGACGACGTCCAGCGAGCGGTCGCTGCAGGCATCGAGCACGACGCAGACCCGCACTTCCTCTCCCGCCAGCGCCGGATGGCACGCCGCGCGCAGTAGAGCGTGCAGGCAGGCGTCGAGGTAGGCTTCCTCGTCGTGGGCGGGAATGGCGACGCCGATCATGGGTGGCCTCCATGCGCTGACCAGGTCTCCAGCACGAAATCCTGGTCATGATGAACCATGCGCCGCCGCAGGCCCGGAATATCGCCGGCGGCCCGGTGCAGCGCCTCCGTACTGCAAGCGCGATCGTCGAAGTCGTGCAGGTAATGGCACATCACCAGCTCGCCGTCGGGCGCGAGGCCGGCGGCGGCGCGGGCCAGCAGCGCGGTGGCTTCTGGCAGCGGAAAATAATAAGCCAGCTCGCTGATGACGATCAGATCGAAGGTCTCGCCATCGGGCCAGTCGTCAGGAAGCCGGCGCTGCTCGAACCGTATAGCGCCGGCCAGCGCTGGCGGCACATCCCTGCGCGCCGCATCCAGTGCGGCGGCCGCACCGTCGCTGGCCAGCAGGCGCTCGCAGCGCGGCGCGAGCGCGGCGCTCGAGGCGCCATTGCCGCAACCGGGTTCGAAGGCATTGCGGTAGTGCGGCTTGGCCAGGCTGGCCAGGAGGATGGCGCGCTTGCGCTGCTCGTACCAGGCGCCACGCACGTTCCAGGGATCGTCGCTGGCGCTGTACAGCGCCTCGAAGTGGCGCAGGCGGGTGTCAGTCATGGCAGTCGAAGAACAGTTCGAAGGGGTGGAGTACGCGCTCTATGGCGAAAGCCGGCAGGATCGGGGCAGCGCCGGTGCTGGCGTCGCCCTCGACCTGGCTGGTGAAGCAGGCCAGCGCGGCGCGCTTGCGCTCGAGTGCATCGGCCGGCAGCGCGAGCTTGCGGGCGTGCGACCAGGGCATCGCCCCATCGCCCGGTGCGCTCCAGTGCCAGCCCCATACCGGCGCCTGGAGCAGGCGGGCGTCATGCTCACGCGTTGCAGCAACGCAGGCGCGCGCCGTGGCCTCGTGATCCGGGTGGCCGTCGTGGTCCCAGGTGGTGATCAGCAGGTCGCCCGGTCGCAGCAGCGCGCCCAGGCGCGTGGCCAGTACCTGCTCGGCCGCCTCGACACCGCCATCGGGAATGCCGAGCCGCTCGATGCGCGGCTGCGCCAGGCCCAGGCAGGCCAGCGCGGCCACGGTCTCGTGACTGCGCTGCGCGCGCAGGCGCGCCGGCGGCCAGTCGCGCGAGCCGGGGTGGCTCGCTTCGCCATCGGTAACGGCGACCACCAGCGGCGCGTCGCCCCGCTGCGCCAGCATGTACAGCAAGGCGCCGCAGGCGAGGATCTCGTCGTCCGGATGCGGCGCGACCACGACGACCCGCGTGCCGGGCGGTACGAGCAGATCGAGGGCCGTGGACGGCGCCGTCGCCAGCTCCGAAGCGAGGCGCCAGGCCGCGGCCGTGGTGCCGGCGCCGGCGATATGGCGCGAGCGCGCTACAGTGTCCATGGCGCTGCTCCCGACTCATTGTCTGATTCGCTCACCAGGCGCCCGAGCGCTTCCAGGTCGCGTTCGGCGTGGCTCTGGCGCATGAAGACCGGCAGGTCGGCGTAAAGCCGCGCCAGCGCCGCGTCCTTGCACAGCGGACCGGCGCCCAGCGCGCGTCCGGCCGCGGCCAGCACCACGCCGGCACTGGCCTCGACGCTCAGGCGTACCGACAGCGCATCGCCCATGGCCTTGATTTGCGGCGAGCCGTCGATCCGCGCCGCGGCTTCGCGCATCAGCGCCGCGCTCCCCTGCAGCGCCACCGCCGCCCCGCCCAGTTGCGCGAGGCGGTGGGGATCGCCGCGTCCGGCCACGCGTTTGCGCAAAGCCTCGGCGAGACGGGTCGCGGCGCCGAACCAGCAGGCTGCGACGCCCGCGCCGCCATGCCAGAAACCGGCGCGTTCGACATAAAAGCCCGGGCCGCCCAGCCCCCGGGCCTGGACGCTATCGAAGCGTACGTCGACGCTGCCGCTGGCCGCCATGCCGACGGCGTTCCAGCCGTCATCGGTGACCGTGACGCCGGCCTGGCGCAGGTCGACCGCCGCCAGCATCGCAGCGCCGTCCGGACGCCAGCAGCTCACCACCGCGTGAGTCACGTCGCGCGCCCCCGAGCACCAGGCTTTGCGCCCGTCCAGGCGCATCCCACCATCGCTGCCGGGCGACAGCGCCAGGCGCGCATCGGGCGGCTCGGCGCACCAGGTGGCCCAAAGCGCGTCGTCGGCGCCGCCGTGGACTCCCGCCTCATGGAGGATGGCCAGGGCGTCGGTATGTCCTTCGAACAGCTTGGCGAGCGCCAGGTCGTGGGCGCCGACGGCGGCCAGCGCGCGCCAGCGATCGAGCGTGGCGCCGTGGCCGGGCAGGGGCAGGCGGTCCAGGCGAAGTGCGGCGAGCCGCTTCAATGCGGTCGCTGGCGCCGCATCCTGCAGGGAGGACAGCGCGGTGCGCAGGAGCGCCACGAGGGGCTCCCGAGTGGAGGACATTTCGGAGTACATGGCAACTGTCTTACAAAAATTTCATCTTATCATTTGCATAAGAGTTAGCTCGTCCGGCAGGTGCTCAAGCGTGCGCGGGGAAATGATATTCCTGGAGTTGCGATAACGATGGTTGGCATGCCTGCTCCGCCATAAGGAAGAGGCGAAGCGCGACCTCGCATGCTCTGCTGCTACACTTGCAGCATGTCTGTCCTCACGTCGTTCCCATGAACCTCCAGCTCAGCGACATCGGTGAAGCCATCCAGCTCGCGATCGCGCCGGTGTTCCTGCTGGCCGGGGTGGGCACGATGCTGATCGTGCTGACCAACCGCCTGGGCCGCCTGATCGACCGCAGCCGGGTGCTGGAAGACCGCCTGAAGGTCAATCCCGAAAACGAATGCGTGGGCGAGCTGCTCAGCCTGTACTACCGTGCGCGCCTGATCAACGTCGGCATCACGGCCAGCACCGCTTGCGGGCTGCTGATCTGCGTCGTGATCGCTATGCTTTTCCTGGGAGACACCACCGACCTGCCGCTCGACCAGTACATCGCCCTGTGCTTCGTGGGCGGCATGCTGGCGCTGATCGTCGCCTTCGTCTATTTGATGCGGGAGATCCTGATCTGCTGCAGCTTCATGCGCGCGCAACAGCTGAAGGTGCTGGACGGCTGTGGGGCGACTGCGGGATAGGAGAAAGATTGGCCGGCGCGCAAGGCCAGCCAGGAGGGAACTGCGCGTTCAGAATTCCTGGGCTGTCGGCCGCAGCACGATCTCATTGATGTCGACGTCGTCCGGCTGCTCGACGGCGACGATCACGCCCAGCGCGTGGTATTCGATCCAGGTGTCGCCCTTGGACGTGTCGAGCTTGTGCGAGGCCAGGAATTTTTCGCCATTCTCGGCGTAGTAGCGGGCGATGGCGGCGGTGATCTGCACCTCGGCCCGCGCTTCCGAGATGCGCTTGCCCATCTCCTTGACCAGGATGCGCGCCAGCTCCTCGGCGCGTTCCTCGACCAGGCCGGCCAGCTGATCAAGCGCAGACGTGTTCCAGCCTAGCAGCCGCATATATGGTAAAAAAGTAAATTGTGGTCAAGCGGAAAAGGTAAAAAAATGGTGTGACTTTTACCGGAAAAGACGCAAACTTACTGGACAGGCATGGTCACTCCGGAGTCTCTTATGGATATGGAACCCAATCACGGAATGCCGGGCGCGGCGCCTAACGACATCGAGCGCGAATACCTGTTTGGACCTTTCCGCTTCGTGCCGGCGCGCCAGCGGCTGACATGCGGCGACACGCCGGTGCGGGTCGGCAGCCGGGCGCTGGAGATCCTCGCGGTGCTGACCGAGCGGGCCGGAGAGGTGGTCACCAAGCAGGAACTGATCGCCCGCGCATGGCCCCGGAGCGTGGTCGAGGACAGCAATCTCAAGGTCCAGCTGTCGGCGCTGCGCCGGGCCCTGGACCAGGGCCAGCGCGCATGCGGCGAACCGGCCACCGACTACGTGGCCACCGTCACCGGGCGGGGCTACCGCTTCGTGGCCCCGGTCAGCCTGGCCCTGCATGCGCCGCAGCATCAGCCGCGACCGCGGTGCACAGGCGTCCCCATGCACAATCTGCCGGCGACGGGTACGCGCGCCATCGGCCGCGCCGACGCCGTGACCAGCCTGCTCGGCGCCCTGGGGCAGCGCCGCATCGTGACCGTCGTCGGTCCGGGCGGCATCGGCAAGACGACCGTGGCGCTGGCCGTCGCCGAGGCGGCGCTGCAGCGCCAGGGACGCCGCATCTGTTTCGTCGATCTGGCGCCGGCGCGCGATGCGCAATGCGTGGCGCAGGCGCTGGCGGCGGCCCTGGGCCTGGAACTCGGTCCCGGCGACCCGGTGCCGGCGCTGCTGGCCGGCCTGGCGGGCGAGCACCTGCTGCTGGTGCTGGACAGCTGTGAACACGTGCTGGAAGCGAGCGCGCTGCTGGCCGAGCTGATCGCGGCGCACGCGCCCGGTGTGAGCGTGCTCGCGACCAGCCGCGAGCCGCTGCGTGTCGGCGGCGAGGGCGTGCACCGGCTGGCGCCGCTCGCCTGTCCTCCGGCGAGCGCGCCGGGCGCGGCGTCCCTGTCGGCCAGCCAGGCGCTGGCGTTCGGGGCAGTGCGGCTGTTCGTCGAGCGCGCGGCCGAATGCCGGGGCGGCTATCGCCTCGACGATGCCGATGCGCCGGCAGTGGCCGAGATCTGCCGCCGCCTGGAAGGCCTGGCGCTGGCGATCGAGCTGGCGGCCACGCGCCTGGATGCGCTCGGTGCGCGCGAACTGGCGGCCCGGCTCGACGAGCGCTACCGCCTGCTGGCGCGCGGACGCCACACCCTGCTGCGGCGCCACCGCACCCTGGCGGCGGCGCTCGACTGGAGCTATGACTTCCTGCCCGAGGACGAACGCCTGATCCTGCGCGCGCTGTCGGTCTTCTCGGGCCCCTTCACCCTGGACGCCGCGACGATGCTGATGGCCGGCGGCGCGCTCACTGGCTGCCAGGTCGTCGACGGCGTGGCGAACCTGGTCGAGAAGTCGCTGCTGGCGGCCGACCCGCACGGGGCGGTGGTGCTGTACCGCCTGTTCGGCGCCACCCGCGCCTATGCGCTCGACAAGCTGGAGGCCGATGGCGAAGCGCCGGAGATGCGCCGGCGCCTGGCCCGGCTGGAATCCGCGCTGGACGATGTTCGGGTTGGCGCCAGTCCGCCGCTGCTGGCCAGGTCCGGCGGCATCCCCGGCCGCCCCGCGCGCATCGGCCTGCGCGCGAACGACGGCATCGCCGTGCCGCGGGCCACGCCATGAGCGCTACGCCCATCCTGGCGCCGCTGCCCACCCCGAACCTGGAGAAGCGGCGCCACCAGATCTATCCCGTGCTGGACGAGGCCGACCTGGAGCACGTGCGCCAGTTCGGCACGCAGCAGCGCTACCGCGACGGCGCAGCCGTGTTCGCGGCCGGCCAGGCCAGGCCCGCCATCCTGTTCATCCTGCGTGGCCAGCTGCTGCTGCGGCGCCATGACGGGCTCGGCGTGAACGAGGCGATGGCGCTGCTGGGCCCCGGCCAGTTCAGCGGCGAGGAGGGACAACTGGCCGGGCGTCCGGCGATGGAAGACGGCTGGGCCGTGGGCGAACTCGAGACGCTGGCGCTATCGTCCGAGTCGCTGCGCATGTTGCTGGTTGCGCAGGCCGAGCTGGGCGAGCGCATTGTGCGCTCCCTCATCTTGCGCCGCGTGATCCTGATGCAGAGGAACTCGGGCGGGCCGGTGATCGTTGCGCCGCATGGCCACCCCGGCATCCGTGACCTCGAGCGCTTCCTGTCGTCCAACGCCCATCCCTACAGCCTGCACGATCCTGAGCACGACCCGGCCGCCGCGGCGCTGGCCGAAGGGCTGCGGCCGGGGCCGGACGACTGGCCGCTGGTGTTCTGCCCTGGCAGCGAACCCAAACGCAACCCCTCGCTGGCCGAGCTGGGCCGCTGCATCGGCCTGCTGCAGGAATGCGATCCCGGAAAAGTCTGGGACGTGGCGGTGGTCGGCGGCGGACCGGCCGGCCTGGCCACCGCCGTGTATGCGGCATCGGAAGGTCTATCGGTAGTGGTGCTCGAGACTTTCTCGTATGGCGGCCAGGCGGCAGCCAGTGCCCGCATCGAGAACTACCTGGGTTTTCCGACCGGGATCTCGGGCGGGGCGCTGACCGGTCGCGCCTATGTGCAGGCCGAGAAGTTCGGCGTCGAGGTGGCGATTCCGGCGTCGGCGACCTGCCTGGATCGGGATTCAGACCAGCTGCGCATGACCTTGTGCGAGGGCCTTGGCACGGTGCGTGCGCGTAGCGTGGTGCTGGCCTGCGGCGCGCGATACCGGAGGCCCTCGCTGGCCAACCTGAAGCGGCTCGAGGGACGCGGTGTGTATTACTGGGCCTCGTCGCTCGAGACGCGCCTGTGCAAGGGGCATGAGGTGATCCTGGTGGGCGGCGGCAACTCGGCCGGCCAGGCGGCGGTGTTCCTGGCCGGGCATGCGGCCCGGGTGCACGTGCTGGTGCGGCGCGACGGCCTGGCGGCGACGATGTCGAACTACCTGATCGAGCGCATCGCGGCCACCCCCAATATTTCGCTGCATACCTGCGCCGAGATCGCGGGGCTGGTCGATACCGACAAAGGCCTCGAGCGGGTGCAGGTGCGCGACCTGCGCAGCGGGCTGGAGACAGAATATGACATCCGCCACGTATTCCTGTTCATCGGCGCCGATCCGAACACCGGCTGGCTGCATGGCAGCGACATCGAGGTCGACCGCAACGGGTTTATCTGTACCGGCAGCGACGTTACCGTCGCTGCAGATAAACCGCGCAAGATGCTGGAAACCAGCATGCCCGGGGTGTTCGCGATCGGCGACGTGCGCGCCGGCTCGACCAAGCGGGTGGCGGCCGCGGTGGGGGAAGGGGCGGCCGTCGTCGCCCAGATTCACCAGTATCTTGGCGAAGCCGGTGCCTAGATCTACTTGCGCGCGCCCAGGTGGCGATCCAGGAAGCTGCGCATCGCTTGCGCAATCTCGGGGCCGTGGGTCTCGATCGCGAAGTGGCCGGTGTCCAGGAAGCGCACCTCCGCCTTCGGATTGTCGCGTTTGAAGGCCTCGGCGCCGGGCGGCAAAAAGAAGGGATCGTTCTTGCCCCAGATGGCAAGCGTCGGCGGCTGGTACTGGCGGAAGAAGGCGTGCAGCTGGCCGTACTGCTTGATGTTCTGGCCGTAGTCCACCAGCAGGTCCATTTGCGGATCGACGCCGATGCGCTCGATCGCCTCGTGGGCCAGCAGGTAGCCGTCGGGCGCGACGGTTGACGTGTCCTTCACGCCCTCGACGTATTGCCACTTGAGCATGTCCAGGGTATTGAATTTGCGCAGGGCTTCCCGGTTGGCCGGAGTCGGGTCGGCCCAGGCGGCCCGCATCGGCGCCCAGCCGGGGCTCAGGCCTTCTTCGTAGGCATTGCCGTTCTGGCTCACGATCGCCGTGATCTTTTCAGGGTGGCGCACCGCCAGGCGCCAGCCGACCGGCGCGCCGTAGTCGAACACATAGATCGCATAGCGCTGCAGGCCTTTGGCGGTGGTGAAGGCATCGATTACGTCCGCCAGGTTGTCGAAGGTGTACTTGAACGACTGGTCGGCGCGCGTCAGGCCGAAGCCCGGCAGGTCGGGTGCGATCACACGGTAGCCGGTGGCCAGTTGCGGGATCAGGTCGCGGAACATGTGCGACGAGGCGCCGAAGCCGTGCAGGAGCAGGACGGCGGGCGCGTCCTTCGGGCCTGCTTCGCGGTAGAACACGTCGACGCCCTTGACCTGGACCGTGTCGTAGCGCACGGCGGGCGGCTGTTCCACAGCCTGGACCGAGCCTGCGCTCCCGATCGCGGCCGCCATGAGGATTGGTTTCAGAATGCTTTTCATGATGAACTCCCAGTATGAAGTATTGGCTTATGAAGTAACCCTTAATAATGCTTGTAAGTGGTTATGAGTCCAGTATGGCACGCTTTCAGTAACCGTTCAAGTATAATGTTGATGGTTATTGCGAAAGGAAGACCATGCTTGAGAACACACAGGAAGCCGCCCTGACCGAACCGCTGCTGGTGGCCGATCATCCGGCGCTCGACCTGCTCAATACCGAAGCAGGCAGCGGCGAGCTGTACGTCGATTTCTGGCGCAGCGGGGATGATGTGCTGCGCTGGCTGGCGCGCTGTGGCATCGATGTCGGCCCAGCGAGCGACCGGACGGCAGGGGATGCCCTGTTGCAGGACGCCAAGGAGCTGAGGAGGATCGCACGCGAGCTGGTCGAGCGGCGCAAGCAGGGCGAGCGGGGTAATCCGGAGCGGATCAACCGTTACCTGGCGATGATGCAGTCGACGCCAGTGCTCGAGTGGAACGAGGACGGCCCCCGGCTCGAGCGCCGGCTTCCCGCGCCGTCGCCGCAACAGGCGCTGGGCCAGGTGGCCGAGTCGGTAGCGGACCTGCTGGCCAACGGGCAGTTCGAGTATGTGCGCCAGTGCGAGCACCCCGATTGCGTGCTGTGGTTCTATGACCGCACCAAATCGCATCGCCGGCGTTGGTGCAGCATGGCGCTGTGCGGCAACCGGCATAAGGCGGCCGAGTTCCGTAAGCGGACCCGTTCTGCGGCCTGAACGATTTGACCATCCGAATTGACCACCATTTACTAGACTCAGCGGCCGGACCTTGCCATCATCCACCGGAGCATCGACGACAACGAGGAGCAATCATGAGCCTGAAAGACAAGCTGCCAAGCAATCCGCTGGGTTTCGGCACGGCCCCGCTTGGCAATATGTTCCGCAAGATCCCCGAGCAGGAGGCGGCCGACACCATTGACGCTGCCTGGCGCGAAGGTACGCGCTATTTCGATACGGCGCCGTTCTACGGGGCCGGCCTGTCCGAGATCCGCCTGGGCGAGCTGCTGGCGAAGTACCCGCGCGACGAGTACGTGCTGAGTACCAAGGTGGGGCGCCTGATCCTGGACGAAGTCGAGGACCCGGCTTCGCGCGAACTGGGCGACAAGGGCGGCCTGTTCGAGCACGGCCGGCCGAACCGCATCGTCAACGATTACTCGGCCGACGCCACGCTGCGCTCGATCGAGGATAGCCTCAAGCGGCTGCGCACCGACAGGCTCGAGATCGTCTGGGTCCACGACATCGCCCAGGATTTCTACGGCGACGCCTGGCTGTCGCACTTCGAGCAGGCCCGCACCGGTGCCTTCCGGGTCCTGGACCGGCTGCGCGACGAGGGCGTGATCAAGGCCTGGGGCCTGGGCGTGAACCGGGTCGAGCCGTGCGAGCTGACGCTCGATCTCGAAGAGGCACGCCCGGACGGCTTCCTGCTGGCCGGACGCTATACGCTGCTGGACCACGCACGCGCCTTGCAGCGCCTGATGCCGGCGGCGCTGAAACGCGGAGTGGAAATCGTGGTCGGCGGTCCGTACAGCTCGGGTGTGCTGGTGGGCGGCACGCATTTCGAATACCAGCCGGCCTCACCCGAGATCCTGGCCCGGGTGGCGCGGCTGCAGGCAGTGGCCGAGCGCCATGGGGTGCCGATCAAGGCGGCCGGGCTGCAGTTCGCGCTGGCCAATCCGGCGGTGGCGGCGGTGATCCCGGGCGCCAGCCGCCCAGAGCGGGTGGCCGAAGACCAGCTGGCGCTGCAGGCCGCCATCCCGCCCGCCTTCTGGCATGCGCTGCGAGAAGAAGGGCTGGTGGCGCCCGACGCACCGTTGCCGGTCGACGCCAAAGCGGGTTGACGCCAGGACGGCGATTACGGCCGCTGGTGGGTCGTGATCGCCTTGTCCGCCGGCCTTGCTTGTAGCGTCACCGACGCCGGCGCCAGACCAGCGGCCGTGGCCCGCACCGTGATCGGACCGCTGGCGCCCGGCTTGGCGCGCACGATGGCGAGCACCATGCCGTTGAAGGCGGCGCGTTCGGCCGAGGGGAACGGCTCGAAGCTGGTCGGGTCGCCGTTGTCGGTGGCCACCAGCTCGCCCGGGCCTTCGACCGTGAAGCGCACCCGCTGCATGCTGCGCGGCACATCGACGCCTGCCTTGTCGGCGATGCGCACGGTGACGAAGGACAGGTCGCGGCCATCGCCATCGATCGTCGCGCGGTCGGCGCTGGCCTGCAGCGACGCCGCTTCGCCTGCCGTTTTCACCGAGGCACGCGCCCATTCCTTGCCGGCCTTGTAGCTGACCACGCGGACCTCGCCCGGCTCGTATTTCACGTCGTCCCAGCGCAGGCGATAGGTGAACGGCGCCTTCTTCTTGCGGCCCTGCGATTTACCGTTGACGAACAGCTCGGCCTCGTCGCCCGAGGTGAACACGTGCACCGGCGTGACCTGGCCAACCCGTTCCGGCCAGGTCCAGTGCGGCAGGATGTGGGCCATCTTGAGGTCCGGACGCCAGCGCGACTGGTACAGCCAGAAGCGGTCCTTCTTGAAGCCGGCCAGGTCGAGGATGCCGGTGTAGGAGCTGCGCGCGCCGTAGTATGGGGTCGGTTCGCCCAGGTAGTCGAAGCCGGTCCAGACGAATTCGCCGGCCACATAGGGATGGCGGTCGAGCGAGGCGAATACCTTGTCGGCCGACGAACCGAAATCGACGGCATACAGCTCGTACGAACTCACTTGCTGCAGCTTCGAGTCGCCGCCGCGACCGTCGCGCACGATCGAGCTGTCGGTGGGATGGACAGGGAAGAAATAGACGCCGCGGCTACTGAAGGCCGACGCCGATTCGCTGGTGAGGATCACCTTGTCCGGGAACGCCTGATGAAAGCCCGGATACTGCGGCGGCGTGCGGATGCGGTCGGTGCCCTCGAACTCCGGATCCTGGCGGATGCCTTCGCCCTGGTAGTTCAGGCTGATGATGTCCACCTCGGCCGGCAGCGGCATGTGCGGCTTGGCGTAGTTCATGGACAGGGTGGTCGGGCGGGTCGGGTCTTCATCGCGCGAGATGCCGTGCAGGCGGCGCGCGAGCGCAGCGCCTTCCTTGTCGGTGTATTGCTCGCCGACCTCGTTGCCGATGCTCCACATGATGATCGACGGGTGGTTGCGGTCGCGCCGGATCATCGAGCGTAAATCTTGCTCGTGCCAGTCGTCGAAGATCAGGTGGAAGTCGAGCGGCGTCTTCTTGCGCTGCCAGGAGTCGAACACCTCGTTCACCACCAGGATGCCCATGCGGTCGGTCAGGGCCAGGAGCTGCGGGTCGGGCGGATTATGGGCCATGCGCAGGGCGTTGGTCCCCATCACCTGCAGCAGTTCGAGCTGACGTTCGGCCGCGCGCACATTGAACGCTGCGCCGAGCGCGCCGAGGTCGTGGTGGTTGTTTACGCCGCGCAGGACGATCTTCTCGCCGTTGACGAACACGCCCTCCTTGCCGTCGAAGCGCAGCGTGCGGATGCCGAACGGCGTCTCGACGCGGTCAACGATGCGGCCATCCTGGCGCACCGTGGTCACGGCCAGGTAGCGGTGGGGTTGCTGGGTGGGCAATGGACCCCACAGGCGCGGCTGGGCCAGCGTCGCCGTGCCGTCCACGCTGGCGCTGGCGCCCGGCGCGACGGTCGCTGGAGCAGACGTCACGGTTGCCACCGGCTTGCCGGTCGGCTTGCCCTGGGCGTCGAGCACGAGCAGCTCGGTGACGACGTCGGCCTTGACCGGTGCGGCGCCCTTGTTGTCGAGGGTGACGCGCCAGGCCACCTGGGCCGATTCCTTCGACACCTGCGGCGTCGTGACCTGCACGCCCCACTGGCCGACGTGCAGCGGCGCCGTCTTGGTGATCCAGACGTTGCGGTACAGGCCCGCGCCCGGATACCAGCGCGCCGATTCGGCCGTGTTGTCGAGGCGGATCGCCACCTGGTTGCTGGCCCCCGGCGTCACGTAAGGGGTGAGGTCGATGCGGAAGGAGTTGTAGCCATACGGCCAGCCGCCGGCCAGGCGGCCGTTGACCCAGACGCTGGCATAGGCCATGGCGCCGTCGATGTCGAGGTAGATCTGCTTGCCGCGGTCGGCCGCGCTCAGCTCGAGCGTCTTGCGGTACCACGCCGGGCCCCAGGTCTTGAGGCGGCCCATGCCGCCATACGGCCCGGTTTCCAGGAAGGGGCCGGCGATCGCCCAATCGTGCGGCAGGCGCACCTGGGTCCAGGCGCTGTCGTCGAAGCCCAGGCGCGCGAATGGTGCATCGATGGATGGATCGGAGGCCGGTCGGGCATGGCGGCGCGCCGGATCCTTGATGAAGGCATTGCCGCTCGGGAGTATCCATGGCTTGAGCAGGGCCACGCCGCTACGCTCGACCTGTACCGCCTGGTCGGGCCTGGCATCGGCGTCCTTGCCGTCGGCCGACTTCTTGACCTCGGGGCGTACATCGTACAGGTAGGGCGTCGAGTCGCCGCCCGGGTCGCCCAGGGTGAAGCGCCAGCCGTCGTTGAAGTCGATGCGCTGGCGGCCTTCGGATTGCGCTGCGGGTGCGGATGCTTGAGTCGCCTGCTGCGCGGCAGCCGGCGCCGTCGCCAGCGTTGCGCCTAGCGCAGCGGCCAGCAGGCAGGCAGTCGTCAACGCGCGGGGCGCGGGACTGCCTGCCATGATTGTTGGCGGATGTTGTTCCAAGTCTCCTCCTATCGATATTGTTATGCTTCAGACACGTTGTTCGGTAAGCGTACCATTGCTTAACTTAAAATGGTAGCGCATAACAAATTTGTTAGGAATAACTTTGGCCGCGCGTCAAGCCGCGGCCACGAGACCGCGACCTCGTCAATACGGCGAAGCCGCGCCCTTCGCGCCGGCGCGCCAGACGTAGGGGCCGATGATCGTGCCGGTGAATCCGCCGGCCTTGCTGGTCGACAGGAAGGTTGCATCGACCACGGCGCGAAGCTCGCGCCGCACGCCGCCGACAGTGTAGAAGAAGTCCATGCGGCCACCGTCGGCGCGGATCTCGAGGTCGATCGCTTCGCCGTCCAACGGTACGCTGGCCAGCACGCGGTCGGTGTCGGACTTGGCGCGCACGGTCAGGGCCAGAACGTCGCGCTGGCCGACCCGGGTCACTCCGTAGAACAGGTGCGACGCGTCGCTCTGGTAGGCCACCAGTCCGGCGCGGTCGCCTTCGCGGGTCGGGCGGAAGCGCAGGCTGGTGCTGACCGTGGCGACATGGTGCTGCTGGCGGCGTGCGAGGAAGGCCGGCGTGGCGTCCAGGTCACCGAGCCGGCCGCGCGGCTCCAGCACCAGGCGGCCCGCCTCCAGCCGGTGGAACGGCGCCGCCGGCGTGCGCACGCCGATCCAGGCGCCGGACAGGCGCGCGCCGTCGAACTCGTCGACATAGGCGAAGTCACCGGAGAGCGGCAGGGCCGGGCGCGCCTGCGCCGGCAGCGCCGGCCGGTCGGCGACGAAGGGAATCGGCTTGCCGTCCTCGAGTACCGTCGGCCAGTCGTCTTTCCAGGTGACCGGCAGCAGGAAGGTTTCGCGGCCGATGTTGTACATGCCGTCGCGGTAGGGGCGGGTGGCCAGGAAGGTCGCCCACCATTGCCCATTCGGGGCCTGGACGAACTTGGCGTGGCCGGCCGAGGTCACCGGATTCGGGCGCGCCGGATCGAGCTTGCGCTGGCTGAGGATCGGATTGTGCGCGTAGGGCGTGAACGGGCCGCGCACGCTGTTCGAGCGGAATACGACCTGCGAGTGGTTGTCGCCGGTGCCACCCTCGGCCGCGATCAGGTAATAGTAGGCGCCGCGGCGGAAGATATGGGGGCCTTCGATCCAGCTCGGTTCGGCCGCGATGTCGACGCCGCCGTTGACCAGCAGCGTGCGTTCGCCCTTGACTGCCAGCGCGGCCGGGTCGAATTCCTGGACCCAGATGGCGCGGTGGCCGTCGTAGCGCGGCTTCTCGGCGGGCGCGTCGTTGCCGACCAGGTAAACCTTGCCGTCCGTATCCCAGAACAGCGAAGGATCGATGCCGCCGAAGGCCAGCTTGACGGGTTCGGACCACGGGCCTTCGGGCCTGGTCGCCGTCATGACCATATTGCCGCCGCAATCGACGCAGGTGGTGACCACGTAGAAGACGCCCTTGTGGTGCGAGATGTCGGGGGCGTAGATGCCGCGCGACGAGCCCAGACCCTGGAAGTTCGCCTGCGAGGGGCGGGTGATCACGTTGGCGATCTGCGTCCAGGTGCTCAGGTCGCGCGAATGGAATAGCGGCAGGCCGGGGAAGTTGGTGAACGACGAGTTGATCAGGTAATAGTCGTCCTCTACGCGCAGCACGGAAGGGTCAGGGTAGTAGCCGGACAGGATCGGGTTGCGGTATTGGGTGGCGGTTGGCGTTGCGGTTTCCTGCGATCGTCCTTCGTAGCTGAAGCGCTCGAAGAGGCCGGGGCCTGCCGGTGCGCTGCCGACGGCGGTTTGGCTGTCAGTGGTCGAGCAGGCTGCCAGTCCGGCTAACGATGCGATGCCTGCAAGGGTACGTAGAGAAATCATGAAGACCTTGAAAAAGTGAACCCGCGCGGTTGCGGCAAGTAGGACGGGGAACAGCATTACCATAAATTGATTGCGCAATCATTGTCGTTCAATAAATATCGGACTGCAATAATCTTTGCGTGGGGAAGGACGACCAAGATCCTGCTGCGTCCGCTGTGACACTTATCTCTTGCCTTAAAACGTAACTAACCAACTCTTGAAATCGAAACAAAAAATATATTCGAAACCGCTGACTGCGAATGAAATAACAATATGCACAATAGCAACCAAGGGATAGTAGTCAACCATCGAAGCGATTAGCCAAGAAGGGCATTGGCAGGCGATCAATGGTGCGCTCGAGGTGGCGCAGCCGGCGGGCGCCTTGCTGCGGGAGTTCAGTTAGGTGAAGCTGTCGGCTTTCATTCCACCGGAATCTGCTTGACAGGATCCGGGTAGTTCTCTTGCCAGCCACTGCTAAATGGGTCGACCATCATGTGGTCAGAAAATGCCGCCCCTGTGGGCGGCATGTCTCGATAGGTGACTTTAGAAGCCGCACCAGTCCCGGCACTCATTGAACTCTTGCAGGCATTGAGCCGACTCCGCGGCGTTAGTGCTGAATTCCAGGCAGCGGGTCAGGACCTGGCCGCAGCCACGCACGCACGCGTCGACGTCCTGCCAGGCAAAGACCGAAGTGCTGGCGCCGAGCCCAACTGCAAACATCAAGGTAGCCAATTTCTTGTTCATCCATTTCTCCCTATGAAGGTTGAAGCATTGACGGGGATTGCTGCAGAATGGCGCGCCGTCGGTCGCGGCCGTTCCGACAAAACGACAGCGCTGCGTCCTGGGCCCTATCGGGCGTCCGGATGGCCGGCCTTAACGAGGGCGGCGTCAAGATGCTTTTTGTTAAAGCCCGTCAGAAGACGGTCACCAACGAGGATGACGGGCACGACGCGCTTTCCGAGCACGGCGAAATCGCGCTGTCCCTGGTCCGAGTTGTCGACGTCCCGATCGATGAATGGAATGGCACGTTCGCGCAGATAGGCGCGTGCCTGGATGCAATAGGGGCAGGTTTCAGTGCCGTAGACCACGACCCTGGTGTTCGCGTCAGGGTAGTAGGCCGAATAGTCACCGGTGCGGTATGCGGGCTTGAAGGCCTTGAAGAGTTGTGGCGCGATCAGCCCGATTCCGAGGCCGGCCGCCAGTATCAGCGCATACGTCAAACCAGACTTGAATTTGTTCGCAAGCATGACCGTTTCCCGCTTAAGGTATTTATTGAAAATCTCATATACGTCTGACGAGCGTCAATGCGCTGGGAATGGAATTGAGATGTGTGTGCGATTTCATGCGGCACGGGTCGCTGAAGCTTGCGGGCTCGTACTGCCTGTCGGTGCAGAGCGGCTGACAGTGGCGGGAGGGGCAATGTTTCACGTCGTCGTCGCTTAAATGATACTTCTCGAGTAGCAATAAATTATTCGACATTCCGAAACTTTCGGAGTTGCGGTATTCTTGGGGCAGGAGGATTAACGATGAGAGCGGATTTTCGACTGGCGCGCATGTTGCACGCGCTGGTCCATATATACGGACGCAAGGGCACGACCAGTTCCGAGGAATTGGCCGTAGTGCTCGACACAAATCCTGTGCTGGTGCGACGCATGATGGGCGGGCTACGGGAGGCCGGCTACGTACGTTCGACGGCTGGGCGAAATGGGGGATGGGTACTAGCCGTCGATCCCGACAGCGTAACGGTGCTGGATGTGTACGAAGCGCTCGAGGAACCGGTGATCTTCGCTATCGGTGCGAACGTCGATCATCCTGGCTGTGCTCAGGAGCAGGCGATCAACGGTGCGCTCGAAGTGGCAATGGCGCAGGCGGCGGGCGCCTTGCTGCGGGAGTTTGGTCAGGTGAGGCTGTCGGCTTTCATCCCAGCCGCGATCGCCTGACAGGCATACTTGGGCCCGTAGCTCGGACGCACAGGTCAAGTCGCCACCACTGGAGTGTCAATCGACGCCGTATCGCATCTTCAGGAGTGGCGGAAAGCCACCTATCGCCACTCCTGAAGATGCGGAATCGACAATCGGCGTGCGCAAGGCGGCATGGGTCGTCGATTCCGCAACTCTAGGAGTGCTAGTTACCCACTAGCACTCTGAGCATATTTAGCGTACGCACATCGCCGCCGATAAACTGGCGGTAGGGCTGCGGTAAAGGATATGCGAATCCAGATCCAGCACATATTGCTCCGTTGGGGAGTACGGCGTGCTTGTCCAGGCGATCGGTTGCGCGCTCGAGGGCGGCGTGACGCCGGCCTTGAGCAAGCCTTCCAGCTCGTCACGGGTAGGCAAGCGCCAGCCGGTCTGATCGTTCAGCGCCGTCGTGCTGCAATAGGCGAGGGCATTTGCGTAGCTCAGCCTGGCCGCGCCAAGGGCCACTGGCGCCCAGGCGCGGTTGTTATACCAGACGTACCCACCAGGCAAATTTTTTGGCAAGCCCGGCACCACCTGCACCCGCACTGAAGCCGCCGCGCCCTGGCCAAAGCTGTTGACGCCTTTCATCGTGTAGATGGTGCTCTGCGTTGGGCTCACCGTCACGGCGGCGTTCTGGCTAATGCCGGAGCCTTGGTGGCTCCAGATGTAGTCGCTGGCAGTGGGCGCGCAGCTTGCGCTGAGCTGGACATTGGTGCCGGGTGCGACCGTGCCGTAGTCTGCCGTGATCTGGCAGGTGGGTGCTTCCTGCTTGCGCCAGCTGCTGGCCTGGTTCATCGCATAGGTAGCGCGGCCCCCCGTCGCCATCCAGAAGTTATGCAGCAGGAGTACGCCGTTGTGGCTCCAGCTACTATCCGCCACCGACGGCATCGTGAATTGGGTGATGCTGGAGGTGAGCTTGGTGGCCACGTCGCTGGTCAATTGGGTCTTGTCTGTCAGCACCACCACCAGGGCCCGGTAGTTGCGGATCGCCTTCGCGGGGTCGGGCTTGGCCAGGCCGGCTGCGGCCATCAGGTCGCCGTAGGCATCGGCCGAATAACTGGTAAAGCCGGTCGCCGAGAAGTTGCCTTTGGCGCGATCCACCCAGACGGGCGACTGGGCGATCTGGACATCGGGCACTTCCGACGCAGGAATCAGGCCCATGCTGTACAACTCCAGTGGTGCATAAGGCACGCTATTGCCGCCGGAGGTGTATTCGCTGAAGGCGTTAAGCATGGAATAGATGTAGTCGATGGTGGCTTTTGGAGTGCCCGGCACAAAGACCAGAGGCGCTGCCGCGTGGTACTGGTTATCCCCAAGTGCCTGGAAACGGCTGGCATCCCAGCCTCCCAGTTGACCACCGACCGAGGAGAAGCCCCAGTGAGAGGTGTCAGTGCTGGGGAGGGCCTTGTTGGCGTAGCGATGCAGGATCTCGTGCAGCAGCGGGCTGTCGCGCAAGGCATCGTTCCAGAACGGAATGGTCATCGTACCTTGTAATCTCGGGCAAGGCGTCCGCGTGCATTGCCCCGTTGGCTGGTAGTAGCCGTAGGGTGCGTTGGCCGGCTTGGTCTCCAGATCCCAGATATAAAAAATGGTGTCGAAGTTATCCTGGAACTGCGCCTTGACTTGCGCCGACACAGCGTCTTCGATGGCATTAACCTTGCTGTAGGCGGAACTGCTGCCGTCGTAGTCTGCCAGGGATTTCATCTCAGCGGCGGAGAGCTGGTAGCTGACCAGACAGTCGCCCGTATAGGTCTGGAAAGGCCCGATCGTGGCGGCAGCCGGGTTGCCTGCGCAACTGAAATCGTTCTTCAGCATGACGGTGAGGGTAGCGCCGACGGTGCCCCGGAAGGCGTCCATGTCCGAACGATCGGAGACGTTGCTCATCAGCTGGCGCACTACGGCTGTTATCTTTTCATTGCTGTAGCTGGTGCCCTGGCTGTCTTTGGCGAGTGCGTCGGTAAGGATCTGGGCCGCAATGGCCTTTTTGCTGAGGGCTTCAACGTCCGAGCCTCGAGCGCTGGACATGAGGGCCAGCGCAGCGCTCGCGCGGGTGAGCAGCTTGCGATCCAGCAAGTCGGTCCAGTAGGCGGCGCCAGCCTGATCCGGGGCGCGATTGAAGATATTACGGTAGATCGCGGCGATGAAGGTGGCATTGTCCCCAGGATAGAGTTCGGCTGACTCGGCACTGGTGCCAAAACTGTCCACCAGGGCGCGGATCTTTGAGCTGCTGCCATAGGCCTCATTCATGCCGACCACGGTAGTCGGCGCGCCGGCGTCGCGGTAAAGCTTGGCATAGTACGCCAGGCCTCCCGGATCGGCGGCGCGGCCGAAATAGCCGACATACAAGCGTTGCACCACGTCGTCATGGTTGGACGGCGCCTCCGCTCGGCTCGTAGTACGCATCTCCTGTTGCTGTAATGGGGCGTTGACCGGGTTGGTATCGCCGCCGCAAGCGCTGAGCAGGCTGGCACTGACGAGCAGGGCAGGAATGAGGTAGTTTACTTTCCGCATATTATTATTGGTGAAAGTTGGTTAAGTCTACATATTAATACTCACAGGAAATAATTTCCATATATAAATTTCTTTTGCTAAGAAAATAGCTTCGCGGTTAACGATGAGCAGTTGCGGGCGAGGGCACGTTACTGGGACCGTCAAGGAACATACCTATGGTGCATAACATTATGAGCAAGCCGGCGGTCGAGGTCTTTGGCATCGACGGAAGCAAAGGCGGCCGCTCAACTCGGCAATAACTGCCAAATAATTCAAGGACCCGGTCACGAGCTAAGAACTGGGTCAACAGGACGGTTCGCGGTAGGAAGAGGACGCTGGGAACCTTTGCTCGTATCCGTGATAGCACGCTAAGGCGAGCAATTGCGAAATGCCGGAAATCCAAGCCCGAATTTTTAGTACCGGAGACGAAACGACGTAGGCAAGGCTTCAACGCATTTCGTTGGCGAGTATAGTTCGAGGATTATTCCAAGTAGAAAAGAATTCCTTTCGGCGACGCGGATCAGGAGCCGGAGGAAATTGGCGAGACTAGTGGCGCCGGGTGCTTGGCTAAGCGAAATGCGCATTGCATAACCAGTGGGCATGAGGTTCTTGATCAGTAGCTGATCTGCTGCTAGATATCTCATTGAGCGCGTGTTGATGAGGTTGCAATAGAAACGTGGTAACGCCACTCCTGGAGGTGCGATTTGTGTATCGGAGGTGTCTGAAATTTTTTGAATAGTTTTTTTCCCTAAGTTATATCGTTAAAATACTTGCATCTTCCGATTGCATTTTACTTTGTGAGACCTTTCATGAGTTCAGCCGCACCACTGCAACCGGCAAAATCCGAAGTGGAACCAAGATCTGCGCTACCCACTGGCCTATCGGCGACTCAAAGCAGTCGAACATACACTAGCAATACCCAAAACGAATTTACCGACTTACGCCCTCAGGCAAGCGCGCGATGCCAGTTGCAAGAAGCTGCCGACAAAAGCGCACAAAGCAGGCAACTCAAGGCCTTTCAGCAGATCGCACAAAACAGCGGGCGCTCTATGCAGCTCAGAGCCATGAGCACCATGATGAATCCACCTGCGGTACGACCCGAAATGCAGCGTGTGGAACAAGAGGCGCCACTGCAAGGTAGACTGATTAGTGAAGCGGTGCCGCAAGAAGCAGTGGCAGCCGCAACAGTAACGCCGAAGCCCAATAATTCAGGGTTGCCGGAGAACCTCAAATCCGCTATCGAATCGCTGTCTGGCATGAGCATGGATCATGTCAGGGTGCATTATAACTCTGCGCAACCTGCGCAATTGAATGCACATGCCTATGCGCAAGGCAGTGAGATTCATCTTGCGACGGGCCAGGAAAGGCATTTGCCGCACGAGCTTTGGCATGTAGTACAGCAAGCTCAGGGGCGGGTTCGACCTACGTTGCAGATGAAGGCGGGCGCAGTCAACGATGATCCTTCACTGGAGAAAGAGGCCGACATTATGGGCGCGAAAGCCGCGCAGTTCGAGGGCGCCCATGTCGCACGTAACACAGTGTCAATGTCACGCGCGCGAACGCCCGCAGTATCGTTACCCGGCCATCCCATCGCACAGCGAATGTTGGTGATCGACGCTGTTGAATTCGAAGATGCAAACATTATTCGTGAGCGAGCGTCCAAAGCGCTCGGTGCAACGGAATCGTCTGTCGAGAATCTGGTCGGTCTCGGGACAGATCCAGAGATTATTGCCCGTTTCCCTGACTGGGACACTGCCACCGCCAGGTATAATTTTGCAAATGATCATGATTCCTTGGCCTTGGCGCATGACCCTGAAGATGTGGCCGATGCAGTTGCTCGCAGCGGACTTCCCCCCCAGATCGTGAACACCGCACTGTTCCGCATCCAGATGTCATCGCATTCATCGCTTGCCAGCCAAGTATTGGAATGGGCTCTTGCAGAGGCCAGGTCGTTGGAAGGAGAGATTTCTGACCAGGATCTTCTTCGCCCGGTCAGTATAGATTTTAAACGATTGAAGGAAACGTGCAGTCACCTGAAGCGGCAAGGTAGTCGGGGTGATCCCGCTGAACTGCGCAAACCCGCCATCGCATTTCATGCCCGGATCACGGACGCTTATCACGCGGTTTTCAAGCTCCAGGACCGCGATATGCGCGTAGAAGACGGGGTAGGCGGTAAGCACGCGATATATGGTTATCACGTCACCAAGTTGAACAATATTCCCGGCATTCGCGAATCTGGCCTACAGCCACACATGGGTGCATCTGATCGAGGTTCAGTTGCGATGAGCACGGCGGATCAGAAGGAAGGCTCAGTCAAGACTTCGGCAAACATGGTGGCCTTTGCCAAGGTTCCAAGCACCTTCCGGCCCTACATCAACCAGTATGAAGATCGAAGGCAAATGGTATCGGGTGCGCCGATGGCGCTCAAGCCACTCATGCTTCGCTTCCATATCGACGCGGCAATAGGAAAGTCCAATGTAATTGAAGGGGCCGACTTTATGGACGGCAATGCATTGAATACAGACAAACCTGTATTGCCCGAGTTTATTGAGGTCCTGACGCCAAAGGGTTGGATTCCGATTGACATGTATGACACGCGAACAGCGCTCGTGGAAATGCGTTCTGGTGCCGACAATGCCCGTGCCGGCAGTGAATGGGCAGGTAAACCCGTTCTCCTTTCCGGGGTTCAGATCGCCACAATGAAGCTTTTCCCAACATTGCCTGACCTTTTCAAGCTAGGAGCGACCCAGGCGACTTCTTATTTAGAAGGCCAGAGAGACATCCAGGTCTACGACCAGGCGGGCGTCAAATTGACCTTCAGAGGTGCGTCGATGCAAACATCCGGCAATCCCTCCACGTGGGACTACTCTTTCACGGCGCTTCCGGAGGCCCTCCCAGGTTGGCTCGAAACTGCGCATGGACGTTATATGAAGGAGATCGGAGGGCCCGCTTCCAAGCAACTGGCGGAATTTGCGAAACGCGGCGATCGATAGCCGTATGGCGCAAATCAGTCCTATACGGACAGGTAGATCGACGACATGCTGGACAGGGCGATGTCCGAGGAAGCCGAATACGCGGGGCGGTGACCTTGTACCTGTTTGGCCTGTGCCGTGAGATCGCGCTCGCATTAGTCAGGAACTGATCCTGATGCGTCTTGCCGAGCTAGCCGTGCACAGCGTGGCGCAACTGAGCCGTGATGAACGCGCCGAGCGGGACCGCCTGCTCGGCAGCTTCGACGGGCTCCCGGTTATTGGCGACAGCATCGACCGTCAGATTCTTGCCGAAGCCATGACGATGCTTTGCGTGACCTGTTTTACAAGAAGTCCGCGTACTGCGAAGGGCGCTTCGGCGCCTTCGGGCCGGTTGACATCGAGCACTATCGCCCAAAGGGCGGGGTCAAGGTAGACGTAACGCACGGCAGTGACTGGTGGTTCGCGGCCAATCGGGACAATTCGCTGCCGGCGTGCGTTGACTGCAATCGCGAGCGTTACAAGCATGTGGCAAACGCAGGCATGACGCAGCGCGACCTGGACGCGGTCATGGAAATCCTGGCCGGGAAAAAGAACGCGTTCCCGATCGCGGGCAGCACCTGGGCTTGTTGCCAGCACGACGATCATGATTCCGAGAATTCCTTGCTGATCGATCCGACGGGGCGCGACCCGGAGGCGCACCTGGAGTGGAGCGAGGATTCAGACGAGTCCGCGACCAAAGCACCGTGATTCTGCGGGATTGCCAGCGAACGGGTCTGCCGTCATTACGGAGCCGTTGAAGATTGCTAACAGATTTAGTTCCACGGTAGTATCAAAATTACGTCCAAAAGCTGCGTTTGCGTAGGTCTGACAAGCGCCGGCCTCGACGACGCCTAACTTCGCATAATCTATATTATGTCAAATAAGCTTTCTGGCCACCAGGATTACAGTGCATCAAAAGCCGGGGCGCCAACACGAACGCCCACGCCCCGACTGGCTCAACACCGCCATCCGGCTACACACGCCAGATCACCGCCGACGCATCGTCCGCCGCTTTGACTGCGCGTGCCCCCGTGCCGCCGGCGACCGCTTCATACGTGCGCAGCTCGTCCAGCATCGCCGGCAAACCCCGTTCGAGACAAGCCTCCATCAGCGCGCCATCCGTGTAACGGCCATAAGGATCCACCAGCCGGTAGAAACCGTCGGTCATGATCAGCAGGCTCGCTCTTGGCTCCAGGTCGATGCTCTGCATGCGCGCCTGGAATGCACCGTTCGGACCCAGGCATAGTACTGTCGGCGCGGGCTGTGTATTCTGGAACTCGCGTCGCGCACGCAGCATCGGCAGCATGCGTTCGCGCCGTTGCTCGGGGACGTTGACACCTTCTGCGCGCAGTGTCGCGATCGCGGCCTGCAGTACGGCGTCCTGCGGATTCACGAATGGATCGAGGTCGACACAGCCGCCGGCCGCCGTGCGCAGCAGACTCGTGCAGTCGCCCAGGCTGTATAACGCTGCGCGCCGGGAGCTGTCCTGCTGGTCGACGCGCAGCCAGGTCATCGCCGCGATCGGCCATGCATGCAGCGGCATCGCGCCAGGTCCAGCCATCTGCTCGAACCCGGCGCGGACCACTCCGATCGCGGCATGTACGCATTCCTGCTGGCCGCGCCCGGGCGCTACTTCCTGCTTCAGCGCATCCGTGAAGGCGTGTACGAACCACGCGACGTCGCCCTGAACAGGATCGAGAAAGTCGCGCTCGGCCACCGAGGTGCCGCCATCGATCACCAGGATGTCGGTGGCGCCGGCATGCTCGAAGACGGCCACATGGTCATCATTACGGTGTGATGTTGCTCCTGCAGAGATATGCGCGATTTTCATCGGGTGTGGCCTGTTCTTGATCTGTCGGGGACTCTACCCGTGCCGGGAGCGCAAGACAAGCGTAGCGACCCTATCCCGCATCGAACTCGACAATATATATGCTAATGTCGATTGAAGCTCATGCTTTAACAGCGGTCGATACCGCGACTTATCCGGTCGTCCGGGTCCGGCTTCCTCCACCGGCAGATCCGCGTCGGACGTCATCTCCCTCATTGCATCGACCGCTTCTCCACCAGGCTTGCGCCCAGGAGCACGGCAATTGGTATTGGCCAGGGGCAGTCGCGTCGAACGTCCTGCGCTGATCCGGTACGTCCCCTCTAGCCGGCGCTCGCCGCTGAACGCCGGTCCTTTTCCCCTACCGGCCAATGTTCTCTATCGCATCGTCCCGCTGGCCCCGGACGCCTTTCCCAAGGTCGACATCAATGCCAAGGGCCAGACGTTGATAACCTCAGCCCCCCTCCTCCTGATACAAGCAGGGTCAGCGGTTCTGATAGCCGCCGAACTGGCGCACCGGACTCCAGGCCGGCGACACCGCGGGCAGCGCCGGGGACAGCTTTTCAAACTGGCCGGCGCCGTACACGACCTGGCCGTTCACCACCGTCAGCACGCTTTCCAGGTCCTTGATCTTCTCGACGTCCATCGTGAAGTAATCCTGCGGCAGCACGGCGAAGTCGGCGTATTGACCTTCGACCAGCCGGCCCTTCACGTCTTCTTCGCCGCTCATCCAGGCACTGCCGCGGGTCATGAGCTGGAGGGCTTCGTGGCGCGACAGCACATCTTTCGCCTGCCAGGTCGCCAGGCCGCCGGCCGTCTTGCCGGTGACCGCCCAGTAGATCGACGGCCAGGGGCCGTAGCTGCTCACCCGCGTGCCGTCGGTGCCCAGGCCCACCGGCAGGCCGAGCTCGAGCATCTTGCGGATCGGCGGCAGTTGCCGGGTCTGGGCGCCGTAGCGCTCGCGGTAGGCTTCGCCCTGGAAGTACATGCGATTCTGCACCGCCACGCCGCCGCCCAGCGCCTTGATGCGCTTGAGCTGGTCGTCGGTCACCGTCTCGGCGTGGTCGACGATCCAGCGCAGGCCGGCCAGGGGTGTGCTGCGGTTGACCTTTTCGATCACGGCCAGGTCGCGCTCGATGCTTTCGCCATAGGTGGCGTGGATGCGGAACGGCCAACGGTTCTTCACCAGCAGGGTGACCACGCGTTCGAGTTCGTCTTCCATATGGTGCGGCAGGTCGGGACGCGGCTCCAGGAAGTTCTCGAAGTCGGCCGCGCTCGAGACCAAGTTCTCGCCCGCGCCTTCAGTGGTAAAACCGTTGGCGTAGAACAGGTGGTCGTTGCGGTTCGGCTTGGTCATCGCGATCCAGCGCTGGTAGTCTTCGAGCTCCTTGCCGGCCTTCTGGGCGAACAGGTAATAGGCGGTGCGCACACTGAGCTTGCCCTCTTTCGCCAGTTCGATCGTCACGCCATAATCGTCCGGATAGGCCTGGCCGCCACCGCCGGCGTCGACGGCGCTGGTCATCCCCAGGCGGTTCAGGTCGCGGTAGAAGTGCAAGGTCGAGTTGCGCTGGTCGGCGCGATCGAGCTTGTTGGTCTTGGCCAGGGTCGAGTACAGGATCATGGCGTTCGGCTTGGCCAGCAACAGGCCGGTCGGCTTGCCGGCGGCGTCCAGTTCCAGCTCGCCGTCGAGGTATTTTGTCTCCCTGGTATAGCCGAGCGTCTCGATGCCCTTCCGGTTCAGGAACGCCTTGCCATATAAATAGAGGATGAAGACCGGCTTGTCGGGCACCGCGGCATTGATCTCGGCCAGGGTGGGCATGCGCTTCTCTTCGAACTGGTGTTCGCTCCAGCCGCCCACGACCTTGACCCACTGGCCCTCGGGCGTGCGCGCGGCCTGCTCCTTGAGCATTTCCATCGCCCGCTTCAGGCTGCGCACGCCATCCCAGCGCACTTCCATATTGTAGTTGAGGCCCGCGCGGATCACGTGGGTGTGGGAATCGTTCAGGCCCGGGATCACGGTGCGCCCGCCAACGTCGACGACCCGGGTGTCCTTCTGCTTGAGGCGCAATACTCGCTCGTTGCTGCCGGTGGCGGCGATCTTGCCGTCCTTGACCGCCAGCGCCTGGACGAACTCACCCTCGCCGGCCATGGTGGCGATCTTGCCGTTGGTGATGATCAGGTCGGCCTGGGCCTGGGCGGTCGCGGCGGACACTAAACCTGCGGCGAGCAGTGCGAAGGTGAGTTTGTTCATTGCTTGATTCCCTGTTGGTTGGACAGCGACCAGTATCGGTCGCCATCGCCAATGTTGAAAAGCGGATAATTTTGACGATGGCGTTCGAATCCATCGACCGTTCGACCCAGCTTGGGCCCAGGGGTGCGCACGGCAGACCGTGCGTGGTTTGCACGCGATCCTTGGCTGCGTGACAATGGACTCACACGAACTGATCATTCAAAGGATGAGCATGAACATCACGGTCCAGAATACCGTCCCCGATACCGCGCGCATTACCCTGGTCGGCGAGCTGCACGATGGCAGCTTCAAGGCGAAGGTGATGACCGAGACCGCCGTGCCCTACACGCCCTACTGGGACAACTTGCTCGAGCAGCGCATCATCTATATCCAGCCCGACGACGAGCAACTGGGCTCGATCGTGACGGCGCTGAATGAGCGCCGTCTGTCACTCGACGAGTTGCAGAATTACGGCAGCTCGGATGGCGGGACTTCGTCGATCCCGGTCTGACATTACAGGATGCCCTTGCCGTCCGAGCCAAGGATTTCGTCGTGGCGTTCCTTGTCGGTCTTGTGCAGATAGCCGGCGGTGGTGGCGATATTGGCGTGGCCGGCCGTGTCCTGCAGGGTCTTGAGCTGCACCCCGCTATTGGCGTGGTTGGTCAGCATGCTGTGGCGTAGCCAGTGCGGCGACGCCTGGCGCAGCATGGACGCACTGTCGCCATCGCCCCGGGCCGCCGCCTCGCCGGCGGCCTGCTGGAAGATCGCCTTCAGTGCTTCGGAGGCCGCCTCGTCGGTGACGCGCACATGGTCGCGCGTGCGGCTCGACAGCACCAGCGGCATGTGGTCGCCGCGGCTGGTCTGCTCCAGCAGGCCGAAGGCGCGCCGGTAGTCGCGGTATGCGGCCAGCGTGGCCGGCGGCACCGGCAACCGGCGCGGCTTATTGCCCTTGCCCAGGACGTCCAGCCACCAGCGGCCGTCGCCCTCGCTGTAGATCGAACCCATGCGCGCGCTGACGATTTCGTTGAGGCGGGCGCCGGTCTGGGCGAAGGCGATCAGCAGGAAGCGATCGCGGGCGCGCTGGCGCGCCGCGGCTTCGGAATCGGCGTCGCGCGCCTCGGCCGCCGCCAGTGCATAGGCCAGCGCGGCCGGCGTCAGGTAGCGCGTGATACGGCCGGCATGCGGCGCCCGCACATTGCGCACCAGGCGCGCCGGGTTGCGGCGCAGATAGCCGGTGTGCTCGGCGAAGGCCAACAAGCCCTTGATGGCAATCATGGACTGGCGCCGGCTGGTGTCGGACAGCGGGCCGGAGAATGGGCGATAGCGTGGATCGTTGCGCGGCCACTTGGTCGTGCATACCCATTCCGGCGGTGGGTTACGGATGAATTCCTTGTAGGCGTTCAGGTCGGCCACGTTCATCTGCTGGAAGGTCTTTTTCGCTTCTTCGCGGCACCAGGTCAGGAAGCGGTAGAGCTCCTTCTGCAGGTTGGCGATCGACTTGGGGCTCAGCTCGCCGTGCGAGATGTATTCGCGCGCCAGTTCGGCGTCGTTGCGGGCCGAGGTGACCGGTTCGTCGTGCACGCCGGAGAAGATGCCAGCGTCCGGGCGACTCGCCGCCGCCCGGTCCGGATGTTCGGTGGGCAGTGGCTCGAGGTCGATCGGCAGGAAGGCGGGCATGGGACGAAGTGGCAAGAACTGTATGGATATACAGTATAGCATCGGCCCTGCCGATTGCGGAAGCATCATGCTTGAGGCTGCTCGAATATCGGCCTTGTGGGCGGTCGAGTCCTACAGCCGCCCGCCCTGCAGGCCGATAGTGAGCGCGCCGAGCCTGCCCGACAATGCGGTATCGATTCCACCATTTCATACTTCGAGGAGACCCCGATGACTACCACATCCAATCCAGGCTCAGGCAAGGACGACAGCGTCACCGTAGGCGTCGGCGGCCAGACCAGCGGCCAGCAAGACGCCACCCCGAGCCACGAGAGCCAGACTGAAACCGGCGGCAACGGCGGCCCGGGACTGACCCGTAACCAGTCCGGCCCCTACGTCAATGCGCCGGACGGTACCGAGGGCGCTGGCGCTACCGATGCCGCGCCGCGGACCGAATCGGTCGACGCAGCCATGACCCATGCCAATCCCGGCGCCCAGGACACCCGGTCCGGCCAGGCCGGTGTGCGGGACACCGGCCTCGGTACGCCTGAGACGGGCGGCAACCAGGACGAGCGGGATCTGCCGCCGGTCCAACGGTAATCAGGTGCCTGCGCGCTCGCGCCTGGCCAGCCTGGTCCACCAGACCCAGGACACGATCGCATTGACCCAGAAGCACAGGTACAGGAAGGCCGTGAGGTGCAGCCCGCGGCTGTAGTACAGCGGCACGGCGATGGTATTGACCAGTAGCCAGACCGGCCAGTTCTCGATACGCCGCTGCATCATCAGGAGCTGGGCGATGACGCTGAACACCAGCACCGCCGAATCGATGAAGGGCGCGTAGGCATTCGTATAGAAATGGAGCAAGGCGCCGTAGGCGGCCGTGGCGGCGATGCCGGCCGGGATCATCCATGCGAGGCTGCGCCAGCCGGCGTGGGTGATCGGCAGCGGCGCCCCGTTATTTCCGTGCAGCCAGCGCCACCAGCCCAGCGCCCCGGTACCGACGAAGAACATCTGCAGCACGACGTCCGCATACAAGCGGTTCTGGGCGAACAACACGCCGAACAGCGTGCAGCCGACGATGCCGGTCCACCAGGTGTGGACGTTGTTGCGGCCGGCCAGCAGGATGGCGGCGGCCGTGAAGGCGTTGGCCGCCAGTTCGAGCGGGCTGGTCATGATGTGCGCTCCAGGATTCGGGAGCGCTACTGTAAGGCACGTACGTGCCCTACTGCAAGAATTACAGCTTGATGGTCCCGTGCTCGCCGTCCACGTCAGGCTGGGTGCCGGTCACGGCCGCCTTGGCCATGGCGAACAGGCGCACCATCTTGCTGTCGTTCGAGTCCCAGTATTCGGCGGCGTGCGGGTCGACCCGCACCAGCACCGCGTGCTGGTCTCCCGGCCCGGCCGGGAACCAGGCCTGGACCATCGGGTTCCAACGCGCCTCGACCTGCGCGCGGTCGACGACACGCTCGGCGCGGCCGCTGACCGAGACATAGGTGCTATTGTCGTTGTCGGCGAAGCTGACATTGACTTCCGGCTGGTGCGCGATGCTGTCCCACAGCTCGGTGGTCGAGTTGACGAAGAACCAGATGCCGCCTTCGGCATCGACGTCCTGCTTGGTCATCGGCTGGCTGACCAGGTGGTCGTACTGGTCGCGGAAGGTGAACATGGCGAAGCGCATCGAGCCGATCCGGTCGGCGAGCGCGGCTGCGTGGTGGCGGTCTGCGGTCATGGTATGTCCTTGATGGGTGACTAAAACCCCATCCTAGAGGGCCAGGCGCCACCTTTCCGTGCGCAGCCGTACAGTGGCGGCCCTCGGCAAGCCTTACGGCGAGCCGTGACGTAAAGACCACAAATGGCTTATAGTGATGCCTCTGTACAAATATGACATTGCCATGAAATTTGACGTCGCGATCGTCGGCAGCGGCCTGGCCGGCCTGTCCGTTGCCCTGCACCTGGCCCAGACCCGCAAGGTCGCCATCATCTCTAAGCGCGCACTGCGCGATGGGGCGAGCAGCTGGGCCCAGGGCGGGATCGCCGCCGTCCTCGATTCGGGCGACAGTCACGACCAGCACATCGACGACACCCTGGTCGCCGGCGCCGGCCTGTGCGACGAAGGGGCAACCCGCACCATCGTCGAGGGCGGCAGGGCCGCGATCGAATGGCTGATCGATCAAGGCGTACCGTTTACGCGCGACGCCACGGCAGAACTGGGCTTCCACCTGACCCGCGAAGGCGGCCACAGCCAGCGCCGCATCATCCACGCCGCCGACGCCACCGGCCATGCGGTGCAGGTGACGCTCGAAGAGAAGGTGCGCGCGCATCCGAATATCGCGCTGTTCGAGCACCACGTGGCGATCGACGTCATCACGTCCGACAAGCTGGGCGCGCCGGCGCTGGTGGGCCAGCCGCGCTGCTATGGCCTGTACGTGCAGGACATCGAGAGCGGCCAGGTGCTGACCTTCGAGGCCGACCACACGGTGCTGGCCACCGGCGGCGCCGGTAAGGTCTACCTGTACACGACCAATCCCGACACCGCCACCGGCGACGGCATCGCCATGGCCTGGCGCGCCGGCTGCCGCGTGTCGAATATGGAATTTATCCAGTTCCACCCGACCTGCCTGTACCACCCTTACGCGAAATCCTTCCTGATCACCGAGGCGATCCGCGGCGAAGGCGGATTGCTCAAGCTGCCGCGCGAAGCCGGCGCCGTGGCCGGCACCCGCTTCATGCCGGCACATGACGAACGGGGCGAACTGGCCCCGCGCGACGTCGTCGCCCGCGCCATCGACTTCGAGATGAAGAAACGCGGCCTGGATCACGTCGACCTGGACATCAGCCACCAGGATCCGGAATTCCTCAAGGAGCACTTCCCGACGATTTACGCGCGCTGCCTGGAGCTGGGTATCGACATCACGCGCGAGCCGATTCCTGTGGTGCCTGCCGTTCACTTTACTTGTGGCGGCATCGTGACCGACCTGGCCGGCCGCACCGACATCCCCGGCCTGTACGCAGTCGGCGAAACCGCCTGCACCGGCTTGCACGGCGCCAACCGCCTGGCCAGCAATTCGCTGCTGGAATGCGTGGTGGTGGGCCGTGCCTGCGCCGAGCACATCGCGGGGAGCAGCCCGGTCGAGCATCCGGCGCTGCCGGCCTGGGACGAAAGCCGCGTCACCAATGCCGACGAAGAAGTCGTCATCGCCCACAACTGGGACGAGCTGCGCCGCTTCATGTGGAATTACGTCGGCATCGTGCGCACCACCAAGCGCCTCGAGCGGGCCGAGCACCGCATCAAGCTGCTCAAGGAAGAGATCGACGAGTATTACCGCAACTTCCGCATCACACCCGACCTGCTGGAGCTGCGCAACCTGGTCGAAGTGGCGCACCTGATCGTCAAGAGCGCACTGTCGCGCCATGAAAGCCGCGGCCTGCATTATTCGCGCGATTTCCCGGACACCCTGCCGAAGGCGCTGCCGAGCGTCTTGACGCCGCGGCGCGGCTGAAATGTCGACGCCCGGCTACCGGCTCACCCCGGCCACTGCCCTGCTCCTGACCATCCCGCCCGTGCTGTGGGCGGGCAATGCCATCGTCGGCCGGCTGGTGCGCGACGCGGTGCCGCCGATGACGCTCAACCTGATCCGCTGGTCGATCGCGCTCGCCGTCCTGCTGCCGCTGGGCCGTGCCGCCCTGCGCCCCGGCAGTGGCGTATTGACCAACTGGAAGCGCTACAGCATGCTCGGCCTGCTGGGCGTCGGCCTGTACAACTCGCTGCAGTACCTGGCGCTGCAGAGTTCGTCCCCGATCAACGTGACCCTGGTCGCCTCAGGCGTGCCGGTGTGGATGCTGCTGGTCGGGCGGCTGTTTTTCGGCATCCCGGTCAAGCGCAGGCAGGTCGCTGGGGCCGTGCTGTCCATCGCGGGCGTGCTGGTGGTCCTGTGCCGCGGCTCGCTGGCCGAACTGGCGGCGCTGCGGCTGATGGCGGGCGACCTGTACATGATCCTGGCTACCATCGCCTGGTCCTTCTATAGCTGGCTGCTGATGCAGCAAAAGGACGTCCCGGCGCTGCGCGCGGACTGGGCCGCCTTCCTGCTGGCCCAGGTTGGTTTTGGCGTGCTGTGGTCGGGCGCGCTGGCCGGCGGCGAATGGGCGCTCAGGGACGTGCACATCGCCTGGAGCTGGCCGCTCGTCGCCGCCCTGCTGTACGTGGCGATTGGCCCGGCCATCATCGCCATGCGCTGCTGGGGCGCCGGCGTGCAGCGGGCCGGGCCGAGCTTGGGTGCCTTCTTCATCAACCTGACGCCGCTGTTCACGGCGCTGCTGTCGTCGGCGTTTCTTGGCGAGGCGCCGCACCTGTATCACGTGCTGGCGTTCGGTATGATCGTGGGTGGGATTGCCGTATCCGCCAGATAAGCGGCGCTGACCCGGGGAATCGTGTGTGGCTCCCGGATTGCCGATGTTACGATCCCATGCATGGGAGGAAGAAGCGGCATGGCAGAAGGTCTCAGCATTCACGACGGCGTCGACGCGATGGCCGCTTTTTTGGCGAGGCACCCACGCACCCTGGTCCTGACCGGGGCCGGCCTGTCGACCGCTTCCGGCATCCCCGATTACCGCGACCGTGACGGCGTGCGCCGCGGCCGCCTGCCGATCCAGGGTCCGGAATTCCGGCGCGACGTCGCAGTCCAGCAGCGTTACTGGGCGCGCAGCATGGTCGGCTGGCCGCTTCTGGCGCGCGCCAGGCCTAACGACGGACATCGGGCGCTAGCCGCCCTCGAAGCGGCCGGCAAGCTCGGATTCATCCTGACCCAGAACGTCGACGGCCTGCACCAGCAGGCCGGCAGCCACGCGCTGCTCGAATTGCACGGCAATATCCACCACGTGACTTGCCTGGCCTGCCATGCGCGCTTCCCCCGTGCTTTTGTGCAGACCCAGCTCGAATTCGCCAACCCGGCGCTGCTGCAGGCGATGGCGACGCCGCTGCCGGATGGCGATGCGGCGCTCGACCCTGACGCAGTTACTGGCGTCGCCATCCCCGCCTGCGTGCACTGCGGCGGGGTACTGATGCCCGACGTCGTTTTCTTCGGCGATAACGTTCCGCCAGCGCGCACCGCCTGCGCACTGGCCCAGATGGAGGCGGCCGACGCGTTGCTGGTCGTCGGTTCCTCACTGATGGTGTATTCGGGCTTTCGTTTCTGCCGGCTGGCGCAGGCAGCCGGCAAGCCGATCGCCGCCATCAACCTCGGCCGCACCCGCGCGGACGATATGCTGTCGCTCAAGCTCGAAGCCACGGCCGAACAGATCTTGCCGCAGGTGGCGCAACTGCTGGGTGCGAACCGGCCCGCGCCGCCATCCGACCTTATCGACCATAGGGGGACCATGTGATCAGCACCTATCGAAGCACAAACGCAAGCAGCACGCGGCGCCTGTCGGCCGGCGTCGCCATTGCGGGCCTGGGCCTGCTGGCGTCCTGGTTATTGGTACGCGCCAAGTCCCGGCGCGCCGAGCGCGAACACCCGCCGACCGGCAGCTTCATCACGGTCGACGGCGTCAAGCTCCATTACCTGGAGCGCGGCCAGGGCCCGGTGCTGGTGCTCTTGCACGGTAACGGCGTCGACGCCACCGACTGGGAGCACAGCGGCCTGCTGGACGCCGCTGCCGAGCATTACCGGGTGATCGCCTTCGACCGCCCCGGCTTCGGCTACAGCGAGCGGCCGCGCACCACGGTCTGGACCCCGGACCGGCAGGCGCGCCTGCTGCATCACGCGCTGCAGGAACTGAACGTGGACAGCGCCATCGTCGCCGGCCATTCCTGGGGCACGCTGGTGGCGCTGAACATGGGACTGCAGGTGCCTGACTTCGTGCGGGGACTGGTGCTGGTATCGGGTTACTACTATCCGAGCGTGAGGATGGACGTGATGGTCGGTGCGCCGCCAGCCATTCCGCTGGTAGGCGACGCGCTGCGCTACACCGTGGCGCCGCTCGCCGGACGCCTGATCTGGCCAGCCGCGGTTGGGCGCGCGTTCGCGCCCTTGCCGGTGTCCGAGCGCTTCCGCGCGGTGTCTCCGTGGATGTCGCTGCGTCCCGGCCAATTGCGGGCCAATGCCGCCGATAGCAGCCTGATGGTGCCGGCCGCGATGTCGCTGGCGCGGCGGTTTGGAGGGCTGAAGGTGCCCGTGCAGATCCTGTCCGGCACCCAGGATGGGGTCTGCGACTGCGCCCACAATGCCGAGCGCTTGCATGCGGCGCTACGCCACAGCGAGCTGTCGGTCACGCCTGGTGTGGGTCATATGCTGCATTACGCCGAACCGGGCAAGGTGCTGGGGGCGATCGATGCGATCGCGTCCCAGGTCGGGGTGCCCGCCCACTTGCCGAGTGCGCGCGAGAATGCGGTCGCGGCGGCCGGCGAAAGTGGGGTTTGACGTCGTCCCCGCGAAGGCGGGGATCCAAGGGTGCTGGCGTCTCGACAGGGCAGACAGTACTTCAGATCTGACAGTACTTGGGTCCCCGCCTGCGCGGGGACGACGGTGAGCGCTGCGGTGGAAGGATTAGCTGCTACCGAGCTTGATAGCCAGGCCGGTGAACAGGCTGGCCGCCATCGCCAGCGACAGCACGCCATGTACGGCGGTCGAGCCGATCGACGATGCCTCGGCCGAGTCGTCGCGCTTGAGCGCCATCGCGCGGCCCAGCACGACCGGGCGTAGAAAGCCGCGAATACCGACCAGCAGCATGCCGATGCCGAAGAACAGCTCGGCCTTCCTGCCGTACACGATGCCGTCGAGGAGCTGGGGCACGCCCAGCAGAAGGCCGAAGCCGAGCCAGAACAGGCGAAAGCCGAGCGAACGTTTCAACTTGTCGGAAGTCGTCATGAAGATCCTGTGAGAATGAATGGTCAGATGATGCGCAGCGAGTAATCGGTCGCGCGTACATCCTTGGTCAGGCTGCCGATCGAGATGCGGTCGACGCTCGTTTCGGCGATTGCCCGAACGGTCTCCAGATTGATGCCGCCGGATGCCTCGAGCAGCGCGCGGCCGGCATTGAGCTGCACCGCCTCGCGCATGCGCGCCAGGTCGAAGTTGTCTAGCAAGACCGACTTGACGCCGCCATCGAGCGCTTCCTGGAGCTGGGCGATGGTCTCGACCTCGATCTGCACCGGCGCGCCCGAGTTCAATGCGGTCGCCGCCTGTAGCGCGGCAGTAACGCCGCCCGCCGCCGCGATATGGTTTTCCTTGATCAGGATGCCGTCATACAGCGCCATGCGCTGGTTCTTGCCGCCGCCGACGCGCACCGCATATTTCTGCGCCAGGCGCAGGCCGGGCAAGGTCTTGCGGGTGTCAAGGATCGCGGCATTGGTACCGGCAATGACGTCGACGTAGCGGCGGGTGGCCGTCGCCACACCCGACAGCAGCTGCATGAAATTCAGCGCACCGCGCTCGGCGGTGAGCAGCGAGCGCGGATTGGCGCGGATCGTGCACACGGCCGAATCGGCCGCCATCAGCTCGCCCTCGGCATAGTGCCAGTCGATCTCGATGTCCTGGTCGACAGCCAGCATCAGGCCTTCGAACCAGGGCGCGCCGCACAGCACGGCCGCTTCGCGCACGATCACGCGCGCCGTCACCACGGTATCGTCGGGAACCAGCTTGCCGGTCAGGTCGCCGGTGCCGACGTCTTCCAGCAGTGCGGCCAGGATGTTCTGCTCGAAAGCGGCCTGCAGCCTGTCGTCGAACTGGGCGTGTGGGTTTCTCAGTGTGGTCATGCCGGTCCTACCCCCGAGAACATCGGGGCATTGTTTTCCAGTTTGCCGGTCGGCAGCGCCTTGGCGCGCTTGGCGGCGGCGAAATCGAGCATGCGGTCGATGGCGCGTTTCGCCTGCAGGCCGACGGCCGGGTCGACGTGGATCTGGTTGGCGCCCGATTCGAGCACTTCGGCCAAGTTGCGCAGGCCGTTCATGGCCATCCACGGGCAGTGCGCGCAGCTCTTGCAGGTCGCGCTATTGCCGGCGGTCGGCGCCTCGATGAAGGTCTTACCGGGAGCCGCCATCCGCATCTTGTGCAGGATGCCGTTGTCGGTGGCGACGATGAAATGGGTCGCGTCCATGGTCTGGGCCGCGTTGATCAGCTGGGTGGTCGAGCCGACGGCGTCGGCCTGGGCCACGACGTTGGCCGGCGATTCCGGGTGCACCAGCACTTTCGCATTCGGGTATTCGGCCTTGAGCAGGTCGAGCTCGATGCCCTTGAATTCGTCATGCACCAGGCAGGAACCCTGCCACAGCAGCATGTCGGCGCCGGTCTTGGCCTGGATGTAGGAACCCAGGTGGCGGTCGGGCGCCCACAGGATCTTCTTGCCCTGGGCGTGCAGCTCGGCCACGATGTCCAGGCCGATCGACGAGGTCACCATCCAGTCGGCGCGCGCCTTCACGGCCGCGCTGGTGTTGGCATACACGACGACGGTGCGGTCCGGATGCTGGTCGCAGAAGGCCGCGAATTCATCGGCCGGGCAGCCCAGGTCGAGCGAACAGGTCGCGTCGAGATCGGGCATCAGGATGGTTTTCTCGGGGCTGAGGATCTTGGCGGTTTCGCCCATGAAGCGCACGCCGGCCACCACCAGGGTCTGGGCCGGATGGTCGCGGCCGAAGCGCGCCATCTCGAGCGAATCGGACACGCAGCCGCCGGTTTCCTCGGCCAGGTCTTGCAGGTCGGCGTCCACGTAATAGTGGGCCACCAGCACGGCGCCCTTCTCTTTCAGCAGGCGCCGGATGCGGTGCTTCAGTTCGGCGCGCTCGGCATTCTGAAGCGCGCTCGGGACTTTCGCCCAGGCCTCGGCGGTGCAGGCCATGCCGGCCTGGGGCCGGTCGTATTCGTAGGTCTTGATTGGTACTGTTACGGCATTCATGCTCGCGCGTCTCCTCGCGTTGGCGGAGCCGAGACCCCGCCCTCCTTCAAACCGATGTCAGGCTGTCGATCAGTCGATGCCCTGGCTGCGCAGGTATTCCTCGTAATTGCCCTGGAAGTCGACCACGTCGTTCTCGCGGATCTCGATGACGCGGGTGGCCAGCGAGGACACGAACTCGCGGTCGTGCGACACGAAGATCAGGGTGCCGGCGTACTTGTCGAGGGCGATGTTCAGCGATTCGATCGATTCCATGTCCATGTGGTTGGTCGGCTCGTCGAGCAGCATCACATTGTGACGGCCCAGCATCAGCTTACCGTACATCATGCGGCCCTTCTCGCCACCCGACAGTACCTTGACCGACTTCTTGACTTCGTCGCCGCCGAACAGCAGGCGGCCCAGGATCGAGCGCACCGCCTGGTCGTCGTCGCCCTCTTGCGTCCAGCGGCCCATCCAGTCAGTGAGGGTTTCGCCGCTGGCGAATTCCTCGGTCGGATCCTGCGGCATATAGCCCGGATTGGCGTTCTCGGCCCACTTCACGCGGCCGCTGTCCGGCTGCAGGTTGCACAGCTCGCCGCCGATCGTGCGCAGCAGCGTGGTTTTACCCGCGCCGTTGGCGCCGATGATCGCGATGCGCTCGCCCGCCTCGACCATGATCGAGAAGTTCTTGAACAGCTGGCGATCGTAGGCTTTCGAGATGTTCTCGGCTTCCACCGCCAGGCGGTGCAGCTTTTTCTCGCCTTCGAAGCGCACGAAGGGATAGGCGCGCGACGATGGCTTGAATTCCTCGATCTTGATCTTGTCGATCTGCTTGGCGCGCGACGTCGCCTGGCGCGCCTTCGATTTATTGGCCGAGAAGCGGCGCACGAAGTCCTGCAGTTCTGCGACCTTCTCTTTGGCCTTGGCGTTGTTCGCCAGCTGCTGGTTGCGGGCCTGGGTCGAGGCCAGCATGTAGTCGTCGTAGTTGCCCGGATAGACCTTCAGCGTGCCGTAGTCCATGTCGGCCACGTGGGTGCAGACCTGATTCAGGAAGTGACGATCGTGGGAAATGATGATCATGGTGGAATTACGCTCGTTGAGCATATTTTCCAGCCAGCGGATCGTGTTGATGTCCAGGTTATTGGTCGGTTCGTCGAGCAGCAGGATGTCCGGATTCGAGAACAGGGCCTGGGCCAGCAGCACGCGCAGCTTCCAGCCCGGCGCCACGGCGCTCATCGGGCCCTGGTGCAGGTCGGTGCCGATTTCCAGGCCCAGCAGCAGTTCGCCGGCGCGCGCCTCGGCCGAGTAGCCGTCGTATTCGGCCACTTTGCCTTCGAGCTCGGCCGCCTTCATGTAGTCGTCGTCGGTCGCTTCCGGATTGGCGTAGATCGCATCGCGCTCGGCGATCGCGTTCCACAGCTCGGTGTGGCCCATCATGACGACATCCAGCACGCGCACGTCTTCGTAGGCGAACTGGTCCTGGCGCAGCTTACCGAGGCGCTCGCCCGGATCGAGGCTGACGTTGCCGGCCGACGGCTCGAGGTCGCCGCCCAGGATCTTCATGAAGGTCGACTTGCCGCAGCCGTTGGCGCCGATCAGGCCGTAACGGTTGCCTTCGCCAAATTTGACGGAAATGTTCTCGAACAGCGGCTTGGCGCCGAATTGCATCGTGATATTGGCTGTGGATAGCACTGTATTACCCCAAAAAGCATATTTGATTAACCGGCTATTTTACCATTCTGCGCCTTGCCAGGCGAATAAGGGTCGATTCCGGACAGTGGCGAGCGAGTCTGGCGCGCAGATCAGGCGCGAACCAGGGTCGGATAGTCGGACAAGGTCAGGCGGAAGCCAATGGCATCGGACACCAGGTGGCCCCGGGCGCCGAACGGGATGGTGACGCGGCGCTCGATGTGGCCGAAGGACAGGCCCGTCAATACCGGCAGCGGCAGGGTCTGGCGCAGGTAGGCCAGCATGGCGTCGAAGTCGTAGCCATTGTCGAGCGGCCCCAGGCGATAACCCGAAAAGTCGCCCAGCACCACCGCCTGCTGGCGTTCGAGCACGCCGGCCTGCATCAATTGCAGCAGCATTCGCTCGACCCGGTACGGATGTTCGGCGATGTCTTCAAACCACAGGATGCCGTCGTCGATGCGCGGAAAGTACGGCGTGCCGACCATGGCGCCGATCATGGCCAGGTTGCCGCCCCAGACGGTGCCACGCACGTCGAGCGCCGGATTGCCGGCCACGCACTCGGTGATGGTATGGGTGGGACCGGCCAGGCAAGACCAGAAATTCTCGAGCGTGAACGTGACCGGTTCGAGCGCGCCGAAGTCGCCCGCGATCATCGGTCCGGCATAACTGAGGCCGCCCGCCTTGGCCATCAGGCCCATGTGCAGGGCCGTCAGGTCGGAAAAGCCGACCACGATTTTGCCGCTGGCCGCGATCGCCTCGAAATCGATGCGCGGCAGCAGGCGGCTAATGCCGTAGCCACCGCGCAGGGCAATGACGAGGTGCACGTCGGGGTCGGCTACGGCGGCGTGCAATTGTTCCAGGCGCGCGTCGTCGGTGCCGCCGAAGCGCTGGTGGGTGCAGCTGTGGTCGTAGTAATTACGCACCAGGAAGCCCTGCTCCTCGAGGCGCGCGATGGCGCGTTCGAGCGCCGATGGTTCGGGAATGCAGCCGGCTGGCGCCACGATGGCGATGCCGGGACGGGAGATGATCACTGTTTGACGAAGAGCCGGGGTGTTGAGTTTGGCAACATCTTACCCCGCGCATGGGAGTCGATCAAGGCAAGGATGCGCTCGACCAGCTGGGGCGGCAAATCATGGCCCATGCCTTCGATGATCTCGAGCCGCGCGCCGTCGATGTGGCGCGCGACGTCCTGGCCGCAGGCCGCGGGCAGCAGCGGATCGGCGGCGCCGTGGATGACGAGGGTCGGCGCCGCGATCGCCGGCAGCAGCGCGCTGCGGTCGCCGGCGGCCAGCAGCGCCAGCATCTGGCGCGCACTGCCGCCTGGGCAATAGCAGCGCCGCATCGAGCGCGTGACGCGCTTGCGCAACTGCCGGTCGGGGGTTGGATAGGACGGGCTGCCCAGTGCCCGCAGCAATCCGACCGCGTGGTCGATGACGCTATCGAGATTGGCCGGGTCGGCGGGACGGCTGGCCAGTGCCTTGCGCACGGCCCCACTCGGCCCGGGCAGGCCGCGCCGGCCGCTGGTGGACATGATGGAAGTCAGGCTCAGTACGCGCTGCGGGTGGCGCGCCGCCAGCTGCTGGGCGACCATGCCGCCCAGTGCCGAGACGCCGACCAGGTGGGCCCGGGCCACGCCCAAGGCCGACAGCACGCCGAGGGCGTCGGCCGCCATATCGTCGATGCCATACGGCGAGCGCAGCGGCCAGCCGAGCGCCGCCTTGATGCGCGCCAGCGTGAGATTCGGGGTGCCTGCCTGCTCGAACTTGGTCGACAGGCCGCAGTCGCGGTGGTCGAAACGGATCACGTAGAAGCCGAGCTCTACCAGGCCTTCGACGAACTCGTCGGGCCAGTTGGTCAGCTGCATGCCGAGGCCGTGGATCAGGAGCAGTGGCGCGGCTTTCGGGTCGCCCGCGGTGTCGAAGGCGATGCGCAGTCCGTTGGCGTGGAGGGTGGGCATGGCGGCAAAGTAAAGGCTGGGTCTAAGGACGCCGTGATGCCCGACTCGGTGAGGCCTTCCGCGCGGGGCTATCAGCATGCGCATGCAACGGAATTTAGGATAGCACTATCGCGCTCATTACGTCGCTTATACCGCTTCGTGCAGGCCGTCCTCGAAAGGAAGTGCTAACAAGTTACAGTTCGTGAGTATGCAGCAACTCCAGAACGGTAAACTATAATTCTTTTGCAGAGCCAAAATAATCAAAGAAAGATGAGCTACAAGACTATTCCTGCCCAATTCCTCTACATCGGCGCTGCCGGTGAGCATCATGTCATGTCCGAGTGTTTCAGGAACTGCTATGAGGCATTCAAGCTGCCAATCGACAAAGGATTCGATCTCGTTGTAACGCGCGCCTACGTGCATTTCGATGCCGGTATCGACTCTCATTTGCCAGCGGATGAAGCACCGATTTATCTTCAAGTGAAGAGCCGACAGGTCAGGCTTACCGTGCCGGACAATCCCGCCGAGCGGCCGTATTGGGAGGGCTGCTTCTACATCAAACCGGCAGAGCTGGATCTGCTTATCCGGACAAGTAACTCGGCATTGGCATGCGTGCTCTTCTTTCACAACCAAAGCGAATACATGCAGAGCCGAACCGCAATCGCATGGTGGATGCCGAGTGAGCAACTGGCGGAATTGCGCTCTGATCACTTCCTTGAGTCGAAGGACAGTGAAAACCTGGAACTCTGGGTACGCTACCGCGATCTCGCGATTGCCAGCACGAGCAGGCAGAATGAATACGTGGGACTGCGGAAGCAGTCGGGAAGCATGAACGCGAAACCTGGTGAGCTTGCGAATGGCAAGCTTATCGCTCAAGAGTGTTTTGACTTCGGCAAACTAAGCGCAAAGGCACGTTAGTGGGCTCATTTTCCCATCACGCGCGATTTAACTTGCGTGCTAGCGCTCGTCGCTCAGCAAAAAATTGCTTGAGCAGGACGCTTGCCTGATCAGCTAACACCCCCCCGGTTACAGCGGTATGGTGGTTAAGCTTGTCTTCCTCGAACAGATTGACGACCGAGCCGCAGGCCCCGGTCTTGGGGTCGGTCGCTGCGTAGACGACCCGGGCGAGGCGCGCATGCATCATCGCCCCCGAGCACATGATGCAGGGTTCCAGGGTCACATATAGCTCGCAACCCGGGAGCCGGTAGTTGCCCAGCTTTTCGGCGGCCGCGCGCAGGGCGACGATCTCGGCGTGGGCGGTCGGGTCATGGCCGCTGATCGGCTGGTTGAAGCCGGTCGCGATGACTTCGCCATCCTTGACCACGACGGCGCCGACCGGCACCTCGCCCCGGTCCCAGGCCAGCTGCGCCTGGGCCAGGGCCAGGGCCATATAGCGCCCTTCCGCAGTTTCGGCCGGCGCCTCTTGGGCGGCCTGGACGGTCTGATCCGGCATCATTCCGTGATCTCGGCCCAGCAATTCGGGGTTTCGTGCAGCACCAGCTTGTGCAGGCGCAGGCCGGTGCCGTAGCGGTCGATGAACACGGCCTTCAGGATGTCAAACGCCACCTGGGCCAGGTTTTCGACGGTCGGGATGCGGTCGATCACGATCGTCTTGTGGTCCGGCAGCGAGGCCAGGAACTCACGCACCTTGTCATCCTTTTCGTACACGATGAAGGCATGGTCCCATACGTCGACCAGGTGCTGTTTTGCCAGGGCCTTCACGTCGGAGAAATCCATGATCATTCCATTGTCGGAATTGCCATCGGAATCGATTACCTGGCCTGTCAGAGTAATCTCAAGGGTATAGCGGTGGCCGTGCAGGTTGCGGCACTGGCTTTTGTGGTCGGGAATCCGGTGTCCGGCATCGAATTCAAGCTTGCGGGTAATGGTCAACATGCTGCGTGTGGATCTTTAAGGAATCTGAAGAAGTTTATGGGTCTGGAGGCTGAGCTTCCATTTCGGGTTGGCGCGGCAGGTCTCGATCGCCAGCTGGATGTTGCGGGCGGCCAGCGGGCCATCCATCGCCTGCAGGTAGAAGTGCTCGAAGTCGAGCCCCTCATAGGCGGCCAGGTCCTGGCCTAGCTGCGGAATGACGACCTTGATCTCGCTGCCCTTGTGCACCACCAGCGTCGAGCCCATCTTGGGGCTGACGCAGATCCAGTCCACGCCTTCCGGCACCGGCAGGGTGCCGTTGGTCTCGATGGCGATGGTGAAGCCGCGCGCATGCATGGCGTCGATCAGGGGACGGTCGAGCTGCAGCAGCGGTTCGCCGCCGGTGAACACCACGTATTTGCTGGCCGGATAAGTGGCCGGCCACAGGCTGTCGATCTCGGCCGCCAGCAAGTCCGCTTCCTTGAACTTGCCGCCGCGCTCGCCGTCGGTGCCGACGAAATCGGTGTCGCAGAACTGGCAAACGGAGGTCAAACGGTCGGCTTCGCGCCCGGTCCAGAGGTTGCAGCCGGAAAACCGGCAGAACACGGCCGGCCGCCCCGCATGGGCGCCCTCGCCCTGCAAGGTATAGAAGATCTCTTTGATGCTGTAAGTCACGTTAAGCCTCTCGTCAACCTTCCATTATAGCGCGCCGGACGGGCTGGCGCTGCGGTTGCTGCCTTTCCACAAAACATGTCACGCGACGGCCGCTTGAGAAGAAACAATATTCCTACAGCGACCCGGCGGTATCGTCCTACGGAATGTTCCGAATCAGGTAAGAGGGCTACCATGACAAAGTCTTCAGTTTTCCTAGTTTCGCTATCCTTTATTCCCCAAGGCGCCGAGGCCGGCGAAGCGCATGCGCTACTGCCGCTGCCGTGGCGCAGCGCGGCGCCGGAACTGCTGGCCTGCCTGATGGTCACGCTGGCCGCCCTGGTACTGGCCTATATCGGCCTGCGCCGCAGCGTCACCACCGACGAACGGGCGCGCGCCCTGCAGCACCAGCTCGCGGCCGAGCGCGAGGCGCGCTGCCAGTCCGACCAGGCGCTGGCCGATAACCACGACGTCCTGTGCCGCCTGGTGCGCCAGCACGAAGGCGTGCGCGAAGGCGAGCGAACCCGGATCGGCTGCGAGTTGCAAGCCGAACTGGGCCGCCGCCTGACGAGCTTGCGCAATGAGATGGCGAGCCTGCGGGAGTGCGCCCAGGCTTCCCCCGCCCCGGTCCTCCTGGGCCGTCTGGACCGCGCGCTGGCCGGCATCGACGGCGCCATCCACGCGCTGCGCGCCGTCGCCGGCGGCCTGCGCGGCGCCAATCCTGGCGATGGCCTGCGCCAGGCGCTGGAGCGCTGCCTGGCCGAGCATGCCCATCGCCACGGCCTGCGCTACCGCTTCGAGGCCGGCGTCGATCCGAGTTCGCGCGCCAGCCAGGACCGGGCGGCGCGGCTGGCCGTGTTCCGTGTGCTGGAAGACGTCCTGTCCGGGGCCGCCGGCAGGGGCGGCGCCGCACAGGGCCGCGAACTCCATGTGCGGCTGCTCGAAGGCGCCAGCACGCTCGGCCTGGAAATCGACGGCTGCGCCGGCTCGGTCGACGACGTATCTGCCCTGCCCGTCGAGCTGGTCGAGCACATCCGCGCCATGGGCGGCGTGCTGCGAATGGTCGCCACCGCCGAGCGGCGCCCCCGCTGGTCGCTCTCGGTGCCGGTGTGCGCCACTCGGCCCGACCCGGTGCGCGATCCGGTGCAGGTTGCGCCCCCCGGCCTGCCCGGCGTCAACGTGAAGGTGGCCTGAACCGCTCAGCGTTGCAAAATGCCACCTCGCCATTGTCCTTGCTCGAAATCAATGGCCTGAACCTGCTCATGTTGCAGTATCGGTCCCTAGCGGCAACTCCTTTGTCGCCTTCCGATATCGCAACCACAGAGGACGGCTCATGAGCGCACCCAGCACCGGTACAGGCCCGACAGCCCTGGTCCAGGACGTGGCTTTCGTGGGGCAGTTGATGGAAAGCCTGTCGGTGCCGGTCTTCGTGCTGGACACCGATGCCCGCGTCATGGTCTGGAACCGCGCCTGCGAACAGCTCACGGGCGTGGCGGCGCCGGAAGTGCTCGGCACGGGCGATCACTGGCGCAGCTTTTATGAGATCCAGCGCCCCACCCTGGCCGACATGGTGCTCAAGGGCCGGCGCGACGAGGCCCGGCTGCAGCCTGGAGCGGATGGCCGCTCGCCCCTTCCGCTGTCGATCGAAAGCTGGTGCGACATGCCGCGCGCCGGCCGGCGCCGCTACCTGGCGGCCGACGCCAGCCCGATTTTTAACGCCAACGGCCAGCTGTCCGCCGTGGTCGAGACCCTGCGCGACCTCACCGACGCCAAGATGGCCCAGATCGCGCTAGAGCAGCTGGCCACGCGCGACGGCCTGACGGGCCTGGCCAACCGGCGCTGCTTCGACGACACCCTGCATGCGGAATGGACGCGCGCGCTGCGCCAGATGCAGCCGCTGTCGCTGCTGATGGTGGACGTCGACAACTTCAAGTCCTATAACGATGCCCACGGCCACCTGGGCGGCGACGAATGCCTGAAGCGGGTGGCGCGCGCCGTGGCCAGCGAAATGCGGGCCAACGACCTGGTGGCGCGCTACGGCGGCGAGGAATTCGCCGTGATCCTGCCCAACCAGTCGCTGAAAGGCGCCGCCATTGTGGCCGAGCGCATCCGGTGCCGGGTCGAACAGCTGCAACTGCCGTGCCGCTTCGCCGCCGGCCACGTGACGGTGTCGATCGGCGCCGCCACCGCCATCGCCGGGCCCGACAACCATGCCAGCCAGCTGGTCGCGATTGCCGACGCGGCCCTGTACCGCGCCAAGCATCTGGGGCGCAACCGCATCAGCCTGCCGATGTCGGAGGCCGCGTAAAGACGGTAGCCCTGCGGCTGTTCATTCCTTGGCGGATAGACTATCCTTCGCGATTGTCTATTTCCCAAGGAGACATCGTGTTTCAATCGACCCTGTCGCGCACCACGCTCGCGACCTTGATTTCAGGCGTGCTGCTGGCTGGCGCAGCCCATGCCGCGCCAGCCGCCAAGCGGGCCACCGGTGGCGACGTGCTGCCATTCAAGGCCACCGAAAAACTGCTTCCCAACGGCCTGAAGGTCATCGTGGTGCCGACCGGCTTCCCGAACCTGGTCTCGGTGCACATCCCGGTGCAGACCGGTTCGCGCAACGAAGTCGAGCCGGGCAAGTCGGGCTTCGCCCACTTCTTCGAACACATGATGTTCCGCGGGACGCCAACCTACCCGCCGGAAAAATACCAGGAAGTGATCACGAAGGCCGGCGCGCGCCAGAACGCCTATACCAGCGACGACCTGACCAATTACTACACCACCTTCGCCAAGCAGGACCTGGAGACGGTGCTCAAGGTCGAGGCCGACCGCTTCCAGCACCTGTCGTATCCGGTCGAGGCCTTCAAGACCGAATCGCGCGCCGTGCTGGGCGAGTACAACAAGAACAGCGCCAACCCGATGTCGAAACTGTTCGAGGTGCAGCGCGACGCCGCCTACACCACCCACACCTACAAGCACACCACGATGGGCTTCCTCAAGGACATCGAGGACATGCCCAACCAGTACGATTACTCAAAGGTCTTCTTCGACCGCTGGTATCGTCCCGAAAAGACCACCATCATCATCGCCGGCGACGTCGAGCCGGCCAAAGCGATCGCGATGGTCGAGAAATACTGGGCCGGTTGGAAGCGCGGCACCTTCAAATCGAACGTGCCGGTCGAACCCGCGCCGCGCGGCGCCCAGTACCGCCATGTGGCCTGGCAGACGCCGACCCTGCCGCTGGTGACGGTCGCCTATCGCGCCCCGAGCTTCGTCGCCCAGCAGAAGGAACAGGCGGCGCTGTCGATGGCACTGTCGCTGTCGTTCGGGCGCACCTCGCCGCTGTACAAGCGGCTGGTGCAGGATGAGCAAAAAGTCGACCAGCTGTTCGACTTCACCCCGAACCGGGTCGACCCGACCCTGGCCACCATCGGCGCACGCGTAAAAAATCCGGCGGACGCCGTGATGGTGCGCGACGCCATCCTGCAGACGGTGGCAAAGCTGCGCGACGAACCGGTGAGCGCCCAGGAACTCGAGGCCGCCAAGTCGGCCCAGAAGTATGGGCTGATCCGCTCGCTCGACAATACCGAGGCGATCGCCTCGACCTTGGCTTCCTATGTGCACTTCGAGCGCTCGTACGGCACCCTTAACGGCTACTACCGCGCAATCGATAACCTGACGCCGGCCGACCTGCAGGCCGCCGCCCGCAAATACCTGGTCGACGACAGCATGGTGGTCACCACCCTGTCGCATGACGCGCTGCCGAAGGGCATCGAGCAACTGCCGAAGCTGGCGTCGTTCGCCCCGCAGGCAGCCAGCGCGAAATTCGACGTGCTGGTGCAGAAATCGGCCCTGCCGCAGATCCGCTTCAAGCTGCTGTTCGCCGCCGGTTCGGCCCACGACCCGAAGGGCAAGGAGGGCCTGGCCGCCCTCACCGCCGCGATGGTGGCCTCGAGCGGTTCGCGCGAGCGCAAGATCGACGAAGTGACCAAGGCGCTGTTTCCGATGGCCGGCAGCCTTGCCGAGCAGACCGACAAGGAGATGACGACCTTCACTGGCACCATCCACAAGGACAACTGGGACCAGTTCCTCGGCATCGCCATGCCGCTGCTGACCGACCCGGGCTTCCGCGAGGAGGATTTCCGCCGCCTGAAGGACGCCCAGCGTAACGCCCTGGTGCTGGACCTGAAGGACAATAACGAGGAAGAATTTGGCAAAGAGCGGCTGCAAACGAATGTGTTCGCCGGTACCGGCTACGGTCATCCGGTGCTTGGCACCGTCGCCGGCATCGACGCCATCACCCTGGACGACGTGAAAGCCTTCTACGCCAAGGCCTATACCCGCGGCGCGGTGAAGGTCGGCATCTCGGGCGACGTGTCGGATGCGATGACGGCCTCCCTCAAGGCGCAGCTGGCGCGCTTGCCGGAAGGCGCGGGCTTGCCCGCCACCAGCGTGCCGAAAGGACGCATGCCGAATGGCCTGGAAGTGGAAATCGTCGAGAAGAACACCCGCGCCACCGCGATCTCGTTCGGTCTGCCGCTCGAAGTGACCCGCACCCACCCGGACTTCGCCGCCCTGTGGCTGGCCAAGACCTGGCTCGGCGAACATCGCTCCTCGAGCGCCCACCTGTATCAGCGCATCCGCGAAGAGCGCGGGATGAACTATGGCGACTACGCGTATATCGAAGCCTTCCCGCGCGGGATGTTCCAGTTCTTCCCGAACCCCAACCTGGGCCGCAAGGCGCAGCTGTTCGAAGTCTGGATCCGCCCGGTGGCGCCGCAGAACGGCCATTTCGCGCTACGCGTGGCGCTGCATGAACTGGGCAAGATGGTCGACGCAGGCATCAGCCAGGCCGATTTCGAGACCACCCGCGATTACCTGATGAAGAATGTGTTCGTGATGACCGCGACCCAGGACCAGCGCCTGGGTTACGCGCTCGATTCGCAGTGGTATGGCACGCCGGAGTTCACGACCATGATGCGCGACGCCCTGTCGAAGCTGAGCGCGGCCGACGTCAATGCGGCCATCAAGAAGCACCTGTCGGCCAAGAACCTGTCGGTGGTGATCATCACCAAGGATGCGGCCGGCCTGAAACAGGCGCTGTTGAGCGACGCCTTCTCGCCGATCAAGTACGACGCCAACAAGCCGCAGTCCCTGCTGGACGAGGACAAGCAGATTGGTGAGATGAAGTTGAACATCAAGCCGGAGGCGGTGACGATCACGCCGGCGGCGCAGGTGTTTGCCAAGTAAGTTAGCCTCAAAACCGTCGTCCCCGCGAAGGCGGGGACCCAAGTCCTTCGCTGCCCCACTGGATCTAACGTAGGCACTGCGCTGACAGACTTGGGTCCCCGCCTTCGCGGGGAGTCGTTACTGCCAGTGGCAGTAACGACGTGCAAGATGCAACACAGGAGTTCGAGCTTATCGCAACTCCTGGAGTTCGCCTTTAGGCGCTCAACGCATCATGCGATCCCAGCCGTGACGCACGGCCGATTTCATCTTCTCCCAGGTCGACTGCTCGCCCGGATAACGGGTATCCCAATCGCTGCGCAGGTCGGTCTCGACGTCATTCCATGGACGGCCGCGGTACTTGTCGTTGAGCGCCATCTCCGAACCGTAGCTGTAGGCCGGACGGTACTCGTCATACGCCTCGCCGCTGGAGCCATAGACCGAGTTCCAGTGGTTGCGATAGTAGGCGTCGTTGTCGCCATCGGTCATGCGGTCCCAGCCGCGACGCACGGCCGATTTCATCTTGTCCCAGGTCGACTGTTCACCCGGATAGCGGCGATCCCAGTCGCTGCGCAGGTCGGTCTCGACCGCGTCCCAGCTACGGCCGCGGTATTGGTCGTTACGGGCCATTTCCGAGCCGTAGCTGTAGGCCGGGCGGTACTCGTCGTACGAGCCGGCACTCGCGCCGTAGGTCGTGTTCCAATGGTTGCGGTAGTAGACGTCGTCATCGTTGTCATCGGTCATGCGGTCCCAGCCGTGGCGGACGGCGTTCTTGACACGGTCCCAGGCCGACGGTTCGCTGGCATCGCTGCCGGTGGTGCTGAAGTCGCGGGTACCGTCGATGCGGTTGTCCCAGCCGGTGCGCAGGGTGCCCTCGACGTCGTCCCATGGCTGGTTGCGATACAGCTCGCTGCGGCGCGCCTCGCTGCCGTAGGCATAGGCCGGTTTCAGCTCCTCGAACTTGGTGCCGCTGGACGCATAGGTGCTGTCGTAGTGGCCGCGGTACAGATCGTCGTCATCGTCGCGGGTCATGCGTTCCCAGCCGTGGCGCACCGCCGCCTTCATTTTTTCCCAGGTCGACGGTTCGCCGCCGGTGGCATAGCGGCTGTCCCAGTCGCTGTGCAGGTCGGTTTCGATGTCGTCCCAGGCGCGGTTGGTGTAGCGGCCGCTGCGCGCGGCTTCGCTGCCGTAGCTGTAGGCCGGCAGGTAGTCGTCGTAGGCCGCGCCGGTGGCGCCGTAGGTGGTGTTGAAGTGGTTGCGGTAATAGCTGTCGTCGTCGTACCCACCCATGGTGCTCGACGCCGAACCGGTGCTGGCGCCCAGGCCCAGCGCGGCGTCGGACGCGCCGCGCGAGAAGATGCGCACGCCGCTACGCTGCTTGTCCAGGCTCGACGTACCGCCCGTCAGCGAGCCGGTTTGCGTGTCGCGCTGCAGGGAGTCGCTGCGGATCGAGCCGTCCAGGGCTGAACCCTGGAGCGACGAGCCGGCCGCGGCCGCACCCAGCGAGCTGCCAGCCAGCGGGCTGGCGCCGGCCGCCGACGTGGTCTTGCCCTGGGCCGCGATGCGGTCGTTGTCCAGCTGCGCGCTGCCCGCCGACAGGCCGCCCTGCTGGCTGCTGTCGAACGGCGCATTTTGCACCGGGTCGTCGCGCAGGGTAGAGCTTTGGAGCGAGGTGCCGCCGGTGGCGGTCAGGCCGCTGGTGCCCAGCGATTCCTGATGGGTGCCGCCCACGGTCTGGCCCTGGTTCAAGGAACCTTGCTGGAACAGTTCGCGGTCGCCCGGATTGTCGAGTTTCGGCGTCGGCGCGGCCTGGGCGTTGCCCAGCGATCCCGACTGCGCCGACATCGACGAGGATTGCTGCATGCCGGCGCTGCTGCCCATGCGCATGGCGCCAGCGCTGATGCCGCTCGATCCGATGTCCGGGGTACCCGTGGCGTTCTCGTCGATGTCGGTCGGGCCGTAGCGCTCGACGATGTCGGCGCCGCGCTCGACTTCCGGCAGCGAATTCGCGACCAGGGTCAGCACGTGGTGGCCGCGGGTGACCGCGCCCTCGTAGCGGCTCACGTGTTCGGCGTTATCCGAACCAAACAGGTCACTGAAGAAATTCTTGATGCTGGCGGTGATGCCGGTATCGCCGTCGTGGCTGCGTTCGATGTTGAGGTCGGAACGGCCGGTCAGGCTGTCGGTCTGGCCGGTTGGGTCGGCGTTGGACAGGCGGACGTCGGTACGGGTAAAGCCAGACGACAGCAGTTCGTTCATCGCGTTCTGCGCGTCGGTGCGGTTGTCGAACACCGCGACAAGTGTATGTTGCATGGTCGTTCCTCCGAAAAAATAGTGGTACTAACGCCGGCGGCGAAGTTGCCGCTGCTTGTGCGCTTTGTTGTCAAGATTACTCCAATACTGATGGGGCTCGCGCACCATTGACCATTGGAAAATTTATGTCAGGACAAAGCGAAATGCGGCGTCGGACCACCTCCCGACGGGTGCGTAGGAGCAGGACGACAAGGGGAGAAATGCCGGGCGTTCACCCGGCATGGACAGCGCACCGGAGCCGGTGCGCTAGGGTCAGGCGAAGGGATTATCGATGGTCTTGACCTCGGGCGGCGGCAGCGCGTCGGGTAACTCGCGCGCCTCGAGCGCAGCCACGATCTCACCCAGCAGCGCGTGCAGGCGGCGCGCCTTGTCCAGCCCGGGCACGTCAGCGGTCAAGTCGACGTCGCCCGAAATCGTGATGCGGTCGACCCGGTTTTCCAGCATCAGGTCGCCAATGCCGGCGACGTCGGCTTCGTTGGCGAACGGGGTGAAGGCGGCGGGTTTCTTCTTGCTCATGGATTTCCTTTACGATCGGTTCTTGCGCTGCTTGATCTTTGGCAGGCGCAGCATGCGTTCCTTTTCCTTCGTCGACAGCGAAGGCAACAGTTCGATGCCGACGATGCGCTCCAGTTCGGCCACCGGCACTACATTGATCGGCGCGTCGGCGCGGTTCTCGGTGAACCAGGCCGCGGCCAGTTTCTGGCGCGGACTGTACACCACCTTGTACATATGGCTCGGCACGATCACGTTGCCCACCTTCTTGAGACTGGACCCGAGGAACGCCGGGCCGGTGATCACGTACAACTCCCCTTCCTTCTTCGCCATGGTGCGCACCGCGCCCTCGATCGGGGCCCAGATGTGGCGGTTGTGGTCGCGGTCTTGCGGGACCATATTGGCCAGCGAAAAGCTCTCGCGCTGGGTGCGCCGGTCGGGCATGTTCGCGTTGGGCGCCAGGTGGCCGCGGTCGAAGCCGCTGCGCGCATAGTCCGACAGCTCGGCGCGCTGGCCGCGCGGCAGGCGCTGCTCGGCGTGGAACTTGTCGTCGCGGTCCAGGCCCTGGGCGCGCTTGAGGTTAGCGGCGCTTACGTGCTCGGCCGACCACAGCGGCGTGCGGGTCACGCCCGAATGCACGACCCCGAACACGCCGTAGCATAGCTCTCGGGTAGCGGCGGCCAGTTTCTGGTTGCGGATCTCGGGCGCGCGGCCATCGAGGTAGTGGACCGGGCAACTGGCGGCCTGGGCCGCACCGGCGGCGATCAGGGCGCCGGCGACGGCGAGGCGGGCGAAGAGTCGGCCCAGGGTGGAGCGAAGCATGAGGAGACGGCTGTGGTGAAGAAAGCGGGCATTTTAGCTGAGCATGTGCTCCCTGGTATCAATTTCGGGTGCATAGCGCGCACGATTGCCAAAGCAATTCCACGTGGAATGTTTTAAAATTAACGCTTTCTCAATAAGATTTTCCATTTGGGAAACATATTCACCAAGAATGATGCACCCGCCGATCCCGGAGGATCTACGCCGTTTCGTCCTGACGAGCATTCCCTCCGTGCCCTTTCTGGAAGCGTTGCTGCTGCTGCGCGCCGATCCCACCCAGCAGTGGGAAAGCGCGATGCTGGCCAGCCGGCTCTACATTCGCGAACGTGTGGCGAGCCAGCTGCTGGCTGATCTGTGTACGGCGGGCATTGCCCAATCCTGCGGTCCGCCCGTCGCCCACTGCTACCGTTACGAGCCCGTCAGCGTGGCCTTGCGCGAACGCATCGACCGTCTGGCCGACCTGTATGCGCGGCAGCTGGTGGACGTCACCCACCTGATCCACTCCAGCCTCGAGCGCCAGGCCTGGCAGTTCGCCGATGCCTTCCGCCTGCGCAAGGACGAGTGAATATGGCAAGTGGCAAGCTGGGTTGTATGCAATAAACTGAAGCACTAATCAGTCGCAATGAGCGGGCGCCAGGCGCCGACAACAATAATGAGCATTACCTTCGGGACGATGTGATATGGGCGAAGTAATCTATACCCTCTGCATGCTGACCTCGCTGAGCTGCGCCGTGCTGCTGTTCGCCGGCTACCGGCGCACGCGACTGCGGCTCCTGTTCTGGAGCGGCGCCTGTTTTGCGGGCATGACTTTGAATAATTTTTTGCTGTTATTGGACAAGGTCGTGTTTCCGACCCAGGTCGATTTGCTGCCATGGCGCCAGGCCAGCGCGCTGGTGGCCTGCCTGCTCCTGCTGTACGGCCTGATCTACGAGAAGGAATGACGCGATGACCCATATGCTGGCCGGCGCCATCGCCATGGCGTCCCTGATCATCGCCCTGTTCTTCTTGCGCTTCTGGCGCGCCAGCGGCGACCGTTTCTTCCTGTATTTCGCCCTGTCGTTCGCGATCGAGGGCTTGCACCGCGTGTACGCGGTCATGCGCGACAGCGGCGGCGAGGACTCGCCGCTGCACTATCTGATCAGGCTGCTGGCCTATGGCTTGATCTTGTGGGCCATCCTGGAAAAAAACCTGCCGCGCAAGAAGCGCCGCCCTTGAACCCGGCAAGCCGCAGCGGGCCGGGATCCGACCGCTGGCGTGCGCCTGGCGCGGGGGCGCTGCGCGATAATCGGCGCATGTCAAACACACCATGGAGGTCGGCGTGAGCACTCCCGATAACTCAGACCGCAAGCAGGACGCCCCGGTTCCCGCCGGTGGCCAGGACAACCGCTCCGACAACCTGTTGCCAGGCGAAGAAGGCGCCGAGGACGGCCGCTTCGACGTCGCCGAAGAAGTCAACCTCGACCAGCAGTCGGACGAGGCGCGCAGGATCGGTCAGGCCCCGTCGCAGGGCATTGCCGACGCCATTCCCGAGGCGCTGCGCACGCCGGTGCCGTCACAGCAGGTGCCCGACAAGTCCTGAGGCTGACGCTGGAATGGCGCAAAATCGTTGACACGGCCCGGCTGCGCACTTAGATTGCCGAAATAACTATATTAACGGACTAGCATCATCTTGAATGACACCATACCGCAAGGCAGCCACGGGAGTGTTCTCTTCATCTGCAAGCGCGCGATCGACGATCCGATCGTCAACCAGGTCTCGCGCGAACTGGAGCAGGACATCGTGCGCGCCACCACGCCAGCCGACGGCCTGGACCAGGCGCGCACGGGCGACTTCGCGCTGATCCTGGTCGGTTACTCGGGCGATGCCGAGGGCATGCTCGAGACGGTGCGCGCGGTGCGCGCCAACCCGCGCTCGAATCGCACGCCGATCGTGGCGCTCGGCCTGCCGCAACCCCTGCCCTTCCCCCAGGAACTGCTGTACGACGCCGGCGCCATCGCCGTGCTCACCGAACCGCTGTCGCCCACGATCCTGCGCGCCAAGGCGCGCTTCTACATCGAGGCCTTCAACAGCCAGTTCGAGCGCCACCGCGCCGAAACCGAACTCGAGCAGACCCGCTCGCGCCTGCAGCGCATCATCGAAGCCGCCGAGCTGGGAACCTGGTCGTGGGACATCGTGCCAGACCGGGTCGAGGCCGACGCCCGCATGGCGGCGCTGTTCGGCGTCCCGCAGGAGCGCCGGCTGGATGCGCCGCTGGCCACCTATCTGGCGGCCTTCCACCCGGACGACGTCGCGCCGACCGTCGCCCTGATCAATGCCGCCATCGACGGCGAAGGCGCCTACGCCGCCACCTACCGCATCCGCGCCGCCGGCGGCGGCTGGCGCTGGATGATCGCGCGCGGCCACGTCGAGTACGACGACCATGGGGCGCCGCGCGAAGTGCACGGCGTGGTGATGGACGCCACCCGCCAGCGCGAGGCCGAGCAGCAGCTGCACGCCACCGAAGAGCGATATCGCACGGTGTTCGACTCGATCGACGAGGGACTGTGCGTGATCGACATGATCTACGATGCCGATGGCAAGCCGTGCGACTACCTGTTTATCGAGGCCAATCCGGCTTTCGTCAAGCACACCGGCCTGACCGACGCGGTCGGCAAGACGATCCGCCAGATCGTACCCACCCACGAGCAGCACTGGTTCGACATCTATGGCCGGGTGGCGCAAACGGGCGAGGCGGTGCGCTTCGAGAACGAGGCCCAGGGCCTGAACCGCTGGTATGACGTGCACGCGACGCGGCTGGGGCCGGCCGAGCGGCACCGGGTCGCGGTACTGTTTACGGATATTACGGAGCGCCGCCTGTCCGAGGCTGCGCTGCGCCGCATGGCGGCCGACCTGTCCGAGGCCAATCGCCTCAAGACCGAGTTCCTCGCCACCCTGGCGCACGAACTGAGGAATCCCCTGGCGCCGATCCGCAGCGGGCTGCAGTTCATCCGCCGCTCGCCGGCCGACCTTGACGCGGTCAGCCGCGTGCACGACATCATGGAGCGCCAGCTCGACCACCTGGTGAACCTGGTCGACGACCTGCTGGACGTGGCGCGCATCACGCGCGGCCAGGTCGAGCTGCGGTGTGAGCGGGTCGACCTGGCGACGGTCCTGGCGGCCGCGGTCGAGACCAGCATGCCGCTGATCGAGGCAGCGCGCCACGCTTTCGACCTGCGCCTGCCGCCAGAGGCGCTCGTGCTCGAGGCCGACCCGACCCGCCTGACCCAGGTGGTGAGCAATCTGCTGAACAATGCAGCGCGCTATACGCCCAAGGGCGGCCGCATCGCGCTCGAGGCCAGGCGCGAAGGCGGGGATGCGGTGGTGACGGTGTCTGACAACGGCATCGGCATCGCACCCGAGGCGCTGGAAGAGGTGTTCCGCATGTTCACCCAGGTCGGCCAGGCGCAGCAGCCTGGATCCGGCGGCCTGGGCATCGGCCTGTCGCTGGTGCGCAGCCTGGTCGAACTGCATGGCGGCAGCGTGAGCGCCGCCAGCGCCGGCACCAATGCCGGCAGCACCTTCACGGTGCGCCTGCCGCTGGTGGCCGATGCCCCTGCAGCGCTTCCGGCGGACGAGGCCGGGATGATCGGGACGGTGACAGACGCCGCGCCACAAGGCCGCAGCGTGCTGGTGGTCGACGACAACCGCGATGCGGCCGAAACCCTGGCTGCCCTGCTCAATATGCTGGGCCACCGCGCCCCGGTGGCCAACGACGGCCGCCAGGCGCTGCGCATGCTGCCCAGCCTGATGCCGGACGTGGTGTTCCTGGATTTGGGCATGCCGGGCATGTCCGGTTACGAAGTGGCGGCGGCAATCAGGGAAGACGCGCGCCTGGAGGGCATCCGGCTGGTGGCGCTGACGGGATGGGGTGGCGAAGCCGACCGCGCCCGGACCAGGGCGGCGGGGTTTGATGAACACCTGACCAAACCGGCGACGGTGGAGGCGATCGAGGAAGTGCTCAGGAGGGTGTGAGCCGTTGATAGCCGGTCACATGTGATTTTTTTGTTGGCCTAGAAACGTCGTCCCCGCGAAGGCGGGGACCCAAGTTTGCGTGCGTTTCGATATCGCTAGCAGTACTTGGGTCCCCGCCTTCGCGGGGACGACGTGGTGGGCGTGCGGGCCGATTATTACCGGCCTGGCTGGAATCAGCCGACTTGCGCCACCGGCAACTGCTCCGCCGGCACACGCACCGCTTCCTGGCTATTGGCAAAGAAGCGCTCGACCTTGTTGCCCGCGACGGCGCTGCCGATCAGCGCGTGCATGCGGCTGGCGGTCAGGTCCCATGAGGTGCCGGCCACCACTTCGCGCATGCGGCGGGCCTGCGCCTGGCGTTCGTCGTCGCCCAGCGCCAGCTGGCGCTCGCAGGCGGCGATGAAGTCGGCGTGCGATTCGGCGATTTCCACCACGTCGCCATAGGGCACCTTGACGTCGGTGATCGGGGTCGACACGCATGGCAGCTCGGCCGCCATGTATTCGAGCACCTTGGTCGGGCTGATGAACTTGGTCGAATCGTTCATCGCGAACGGCAGCAGGCAGACGTCCCAGCCGGCCAGGAACTGCGGCAGCTGGTCGTAGGTGCGCTGTCCCATGTAGTGGACGTTCGGCTGCTTCGGCAGGGTCGCCGGGTCGATCTTGACGACCGGGCCGACCAGCACGATCTGCCATTCAGGGTGGGCATCGGCCATGCTCGAGACCAGGTCGACGTCGAAGCGCTCGTCGATCACGCCATAGAAGCCCAGGCGCGGATGCGCGATGTGGGCCTGGTCCGGGTGCGAGATGGCGCGGTCCTGGGCCTGGCGGAAGTGCTTGGCGTCGACGCTGCTCGAGAAGCAGTGGGCGTTGGCGTGGCGGTCGCGTTTCGACTGGTACAGGCTCGGACCGCCGGTAAAGACGACGTCGGCGATGTTCAGCAGTGCGCTTTCGCGCTGCAGCAGCTGCTTCGGCGCATTCTTGAACATGGCCAGTTCGTCCATGCAGTCATAGATGACCTTGGACGGCTTGAAGACCTGCAGCAGCGGCAGCGCCATCGGGGTATAGAACCAGACGATCGGCGCCTCGTCCTCGGGCACCAGGTTGGCCAGCAGCGCCTGCAGGGTCGGCAGCTGGTCGTCGTGGAAGCCGAATTGATGGATCGGCGTGTGCGGACGGCAGACGGTGATGTTCGGAGCGACCACGGTCTTTTCCAGGCGCGCCTCGCCCTCGGTATGCATCGGTTCTTCGACGAAGAGGACGTTGTAGTGTTCGGCCAGGCGGGTCATCAGGTGCTGTGGGCGTTGGAACACGAAATCCCAGCGGAGGTGGCAAAACACGATCAGGGTCGGCATGTCGATTTCCTTTCGCCTTGGCGGCGCTCTAGTTGTTGGTAAGGTCAAACCGGACCGCTTCTTCTCTCTCTCACAAGGGCGTGGCGCAGCTTGGGAAGCCGGTCGGACCAAGGAATCGTATCATGCAATTTTCCCAATATTTTCAGTTGTGCAAAGCAAGATTGCGCCAGATGTACGCAAAATATTGCGAAGCACTGTTGGGCTCCATAGGGAGAGGCCATCTATCGAGCAATTTTTTGTAAGGGGTGTCCTACACCAACACAGGAAAATCCACTACGAAAATCCGGCAAAAACTTTACAGTCTGCACTGAAATCGGGGGCCGAAAGCACCCGTTTACCGCCCTCGCGGCCAGGATCCGCGAAGGTCTGGCCGGCGGGCGACTGAGGATGGGGAGTCAGACGGGGTGGTAAGGCTCGGCGCCTTCGGCGTGGCCGTCGGCGCTGAAGCCGGCGGCGATCGACACACCTTCCAGGCCGAGCGACAATAGTGCATCGCACAATTCGTCGACCTCGGCGGACAGGTCGGCAGCCAGGTCGACCGGCTTTTCGACGCTGCCCCACGGCTGCCCGCCGTCGAGCGCATACAGGTTGGCGCGCAGGACCACATGCTCGCCCATGTCGAGCGGCGCCACCGCGGCGTGCACCGCGTCCGGCGCCAGGTCCTTGGCCGCCAGCAGGCGCTTGGCCTCGGCCAGCACGCCGAGGGTCGCCAGTTCGGCCACGCCCTGCTCCTTGGCGCCATAGAACAGGTCCTGGTAGAGGAAGTTCACTTCCAGGCGCTCCGGCGCGCGCGCAAGAACCCGCGCCACCAGTGGGGCGACGGCTTCGGTCCAAGCGCGGTAGCGCTCCATGCGCGCCGCGAAATAGGCGTCACTGCCCGCTTCGTCGCGCGGCACCCGGTAGAACGGGTCGTCGGCGCGCTTGAGCGAGAAGCCGAGCAGGAAGCGCAGCTCGAGCGCGGTCTCGTCGGGCGCCACCGGCTCGCCGGTCCAGCCGCGCATGCTGGCCTCGATGGTCGGCGCCGGCTGCAGCTTCTTGTCCATCAACGACGCGGCGGCTTCGCGCAGCATCTGGTGCAGCGTGCCGTAGGCGATATGGTCGATCTCGGCCAGGTCGTAGGCATGCTGCAGCAGCACCACCTTGGCGCCCTTGCTGTCCAGCCCATGGTCCTGGAAGCTGGAGGCCAGCGCCCCGAAGGCCGCCTCGTCCTGGAAAGTCTCGCGCGCATCCAGGCCGCCCTGGCTGCGCACGAACAGCGGCACCAAGAAGGCGTCGATCTCATATTCGGGGCCGTCGTCGCGCCGGATGCGCAGGGTGGCGGCTTCTTCTTCCACGCGCGCGCGCAGCAGGCGGCAGGCCAGCGGGTCGGTATAGCGCGCCAGTTCGATGGCTTCGTACAGGACCTCGTCGTGCTTCTTGCGGATCGCCTTGCGCACCAGGCTGGCGAGGGCCTCCGCCTGCTCGCCGCCCTGCGCCGCCTCGTCCTCGCGCTCGGCGATCTCGAGGGCCATGTCGGCCATCAGCCGGGCTTGCGCATCGGTGTCGGGTTCGCGCGTGTTGTTCGAGGTGCGGGGTGCGGGACGCTTGTTCTTCGGCATAGTGTGGACAAAGTAGATGGAGGTTCGAGCCGGCATGGTAACACCGCCGCGCGCCCCGGCGTAGCGCTACGGACTGCAGGCGCTGTGCCCCGGTGTTATGCTTCGGGCAAAAAACACATCCCGAAAGTCCCCCATGCTCGAACGTCTCTTCAAACTCAGCGAAAACAAGACCAACATCCGCACCGAGATGATGGCCGGACTGACCACCTTCCTGACGATGGTCTACATCATCTTCGTCAATCCCTCGATCCTGGGCGACGCCGGCATGCCGAAGGAATCGGTGTTCGTCGCTACCTGCCTGGTGGCCGCCGGCGGCACCGCCATCATGGGCCTGTACGCCAACTACCCGATCGCGATGGCGCCCGGCATGGGACTGAACGCGTATTTCGCCTATGCCGTGGTGCTGGGCATGGGCATCCCGTGGCAGGCGGCGCTTGGCGCCGTGTTCATCTCGGGCTGCCTGTTCATCCTGGTCACCATGGTAGGCTTGCGCGCCATGATCGTGGACGGCATCCCGCGCTCGATGCGGGTCGCGATCACGGTTGGCCTGGGCATGTTCCTGGCCCTGATCGCCCTCAAGAACGCCGGCATCGTGGTGGCCAACGAAGCCACCCTGGTCAAGGCCGGCGACCTGCACCAGCCCGCCGCGATCATGGCGGTGGTCGGCTTCTTCGCCATCGTGGCGCTGGACCGCCTGCGGGTGCGCGGCGCGATCCTGATCGGCATCGTGCTGGTGACGGTGCTCAGCTTCTTCTTTGGCGGGAACACCTACCAGGGCCTGTTCTCGCTGCCGCCGTCGATCGAACCCACCCTGTTCCAGCTCGACATCCCGGGCGCCCTCGCCGCCGGCATCCTCAATGTTGTGCTGGTGTTCTTCCTGGTCGAGCTGTTCGACGCCACCGGCACCCTGATGGGCGTGGCGCGCCGCGCCGGCCTGCTGGTCGAGGGCAAGATGGATCGTCTGAATAAAGCCTTGCTGGCCGACAGCGGCGCCATCGTCGCCGGCAGCGTGCTGGGCACGTCCAGCACCACCGCCTACCTGGAAAGCGCGTCCGGCGTGCAGGCCGGCGGGCGTACCGGCCTCACCGCCCTGACCGTGGCCGCGCTGTTCCTGGCCTGCCTGTTCATCGCCCCGCTGGCGGCCGTGGTGCCGGCCTACGCCACCGCGCCAGCGCTGCTGTTCGTGGCCTGCCTGATGCTGTCCGACCTGGGCGACGTCGAGTGGAGCGACAGCACCGAGAGCATCCCGGCCGCCGTCACTGCGCTGGGCATGCCGTTCACGTATTCGATCGCCGAGGGCATCGCCTTCGGCTTCATCAGCTATGCGGTGCTCAAGCTGCTGACCGGGCGGGCGCGCGAAGTCAAGCCGGTGGTGTGGGTGATCGCGGGGCTGTTCGCATTCAAGATCGTCTATGTCGGTACCTGAGGCGCCTGAAAAAGTGACCGGTCGTTCGCGCCGTTCTTTACTAAACAGCGCCCGGTTCGTGCCTGATTGCATCGCTTCGCGCTGTCTTTGCGTTACAATGTCGGTCTACTCGCGGCTATCACCACGGTCGCGCACGATCCACGAACGATGGGCCGGTCGCCCTGGGCATGCCACGCGGTACGGCGCGTCCCATGCGGCCGCTAGAAGCTGATGAAACCACTCTCGATCCTGGCGCTGGCCTTGGCTGGCATCCCGGGTGCGGCGCTTGCCGCTCCCGATCTTCCTCAAATCGGCGACGTCCATGCGCCGCTCGCCGTCGCGATGCCGGCGATTCCGGATGGCGGCTGGTTTACGTCCGCCGAACTGGGCGCGATCACGACCTCGGGCAATACCAACGGCACTTCCGTCACGGGCAAGATCGACGCCCGTCACGAGACGGCGCGCTGGAGCCATGAGTTCATCGCCAGCGGCTACTTCAAGGAAGACGAGTACGAGGACGAGTTCGGCGAGCCCGTGAAGAGCCGCTCGGCCCAGCGCTGGGCCACCTCGGCCAAGGCCTCGCTCAAGCTGCTGGGCGACGGCCGCCGCGCTTTCGTGCTGGCTACCCACACCGACGACCGCTTCGGCGCCTATCGCAAGTACTCGACGGTCGGCATCGGTTACGGCTCGCGCTGGTACACGGCGCCCGACAAGACGCTCGACGTCGAGATCGGTCCTGGCTACTCGGTCGGCAAGCGCGACAACGAGGAAGAAGAGCGCGGCATGACGGTGCGCAGCGCGGCCCAGTTCCGTTGGCAGGTCAGCCCATCGGCCTTCTTCGCCCAGACCGTCAGCGTCGAGAAAGGCACCGGCAACACCCACTCGGTGGCCGAAACCTCGCTGAGCACCAAGATCAACGGCAGCATGCAGATGAAGGCGGGCTTTAGCGTCCGCAACGACAGCGACGTCCCGGACGACAAGAAGAACACCGATACCCAGACCTCGCTGACGATGGTCTACTCGTTCTGAGAACGGCGCTGGCGGCCGAGCAGCACCAGCGCCGCCAGGCTCACCAGCGATGCCGCGCTGAGGTAGTAGCCCACTTGGGCCAGGCCATACCTGGTGCCCAGCCACAGCGCGATATAGGGCGCGACCGAGGCCCCCAGGATGCTCGCAAGATTGAAGGTCAGTGACGCGCCGGTATAGCGCACCTCGGCTGGGAACAGCTCGGCCAGCAAGGTGCCGAGCGGGCCATACACAAAGCCTACCAGCGACATCCCGAGCACCATGAAAATCCCCACCGGCAACCAGGCGCCGGCGCCGAACAGCGGTCCGTACAGCAGGCCGAAGCTGCCGATCGCCACGCTCACCAGCATCAGCGCGACGCGCCGCCCGACGCGGTCGGCCAGCAGCGCCGACAAGGGGATGGTCAGGGCAAAGAACACGATCGCGAACAACTGCAGCAGCAGGAATTGCTGGCGCGTGAAGCCCATCCGGGTCGTGCCCCAGGTGAGCGCGAACACCGTCATCAGGTAGAAGAAGGCGAAGCCCCCCATCGCCGCCAGTGCGCCCAGCAGCATCGTGCGGCCATGCTCGCGCACCACCGTCACCATCGGCATTTTCACCTGGGCGCCGCGCGCCTGCACCCGCTGGAAGTCGGGTGTCTCGGTGATCTTCAGGCGAATGTACAGGCCGATCCCGACCAGCAAGGCGCTGGCCAGGAACGGCACGCGCCAGCCCCAGCTGAAGAAGGCTTCATCGCTCATCACCTCTCCCAACAACAGGAAGGTGGCGCCGGACAGGAAGAAGCCGATCGGCGCTCCCAGTTGCGGAAACATGCCGTACCAGGCGCGCTTGCCCGGCGGCGCGTTCTCGGTGGCGAGCAGCACCGCCCCGCCCCACTCCCCGCCCAAGCCGAGCCCCTGGCCGAAGCGGCACAGCGCCAGCAGCAGCGGCGCCGCCACCCCGATCTGGGCATAGGTAGGCAGGAGGCCGATGACGACCGTCGAAATGCCCATCGTGAGCAGGGCCGCGACCAGGGTCGACTTGCGGCCGATGCGGTCGCCGAAGTGGCCGAACAGGGCCGAGCCGACGGGACGCGCCAGGAAGGCGATGGCGAAGGTGGCCAGCGACTGCAGGGTCGCGGCGCCCGGATCGCTGGCCGGGAAGAACAGCTGCGGAAACACCAGCACCGCGGCGGTGGCGTAGATGTAGAAGTCGTAGAACTCGATCGTGGTGCCGATCAGGCTGGCGAAGAGGACGGTGCCGGGTTTGGTGGCGGGGGCGCTTGCGGCCATGGGAGATCTCCAGTTAGATCTCGCACTTACGCCGCGCACGTCATTCCGGATGCTCTCTCTTTTGGCCCCATTCAAGTTCCAGGGTGGCGTCGTCGGCCCGCACGGGCGTAAAACCCAGCCTGTCGTAAAGCCGGCGTGCGGCCAGGTTTTCGGTGCGGACACGCAATGACATACGCTCGCATTCATCCTGCAACGCGCGCAGGACCTGGCTGGCAATGCCCTTGCGCCGCGCGGCCGACGCCACCGACAGGTCCACCACACGCAACGCGCCGGCTTCCCCCGACAGCACGACGCGCGCTACCGGGGCCTCCCCGTCGATCACCAGCCAGGTCTCGAGCGCGGCATAACGACGCGCATAGTCCTCGACCTGCATGGCGCGCTGATGGCGCGCGATCCCTTCGATGACGCCGCGCGGGACCGGCAGCGCGCCGAGGTCCGGACGGGAGTCGAGGTAGAGCGCGTCGAGGAAGGCCTCGTCGGCGGACGTCGGAGCCCGCGCCCCGAGGCGTCCGAAACGGCGCTCTTTCACCGCGCGGGCGACGGCACCAGGCCCTTGGCCAGCGCCAGGGCGGCCAGGCTGATCAGCGCTGCGCCGCTCAGGTAGTAGCCGACGTACTCCAGCCCGTGGTTCGTGGCCAGCCACAGCGCGATATAGGGCGCCACCGAGGCGCCGAGGATGCCGGCGAGGTTGAAGGTGAGCGAGGCGCCGGTATAGCGCACCTCGGGCGGGAACATCTCGGCCAGCAAGGTGCCGAGCGGGCCGTAGGTAAAGCCGACCAGGCACATGCCGAGCACCATGAACAGCGTGACCGCGACCCAGCCGCCGGCGCCGAACAGCGGTCCGTACAGCAGGCCGAACACGGCGATCGCAGCGCTCACCAGCATCATGGCGGTGCGCCGCCCGCGGCTGTCGGCCAGCAGCGCCGACGGCGGAATCGTGAGCGCGAAGAACACCACCGCGAACAGCTGCAGCACCAGGAATTCCTGGCGCGTATAGCCCAGCTGCGCCGTGCCCCAGCTCAGGGCGAACACCGTCATCAGGTAGAAGATGACGAAGGTCGACAAGGCGGTCAGGGTCCCGAGCACCAGTGCGCGGCGGTGGTCGCGCAGCACCGCCACCATCGGCACCTTGACCCGGGCCTTCTGATCCAGCACTTTCTGGAAGTCGGGCGTCTCGGTGATCTTCAGGCGGATGTACAGGCCCACCGCCACCAGCAAGGCGCTGGCCAGGAAGGGAATCCGCCAGCCCCAGGCGAAGAAGGCGTCGTCGCTCATCAGTTCGCCGAGCAGCAGGAACACGCCGCCCGACAGGAAAAAGCCGATCGGCGCCCCCAACTGCGGAAACATGCCGTACCAGGCACGTTTGCCCGGCGGCGCGTTTTCGGTGGCGAGCAGCACCGCCCCGCCCCATTCGCCGCCGAGGCCCAGGCCCTGGCCGAAACGGCACAGCGCCAGCAGCAGCGGCGCTGCCACGCCGATCTGGGCATAGGTGGGCAGCATGCCGATCAGGATGGTGGAGATGCCCATCGTGAGCAGGGCCGCGACCAGGGTCGCCTTGCGGCCGATACGGTCGCCGAAGTGGCCGAACACGGCCGAGCCGATCGGGCGCGCGAAGAAGGCGATGGCGAAGGTCGCCAGCGACTGCAGCACCGCTGCGCCGGGATCGGCGGCCGGAAAGAACAGGCGCGGGAACACCAGCACCGCGGCGGTGGCATAGATGTAGAAATCGTAGAACTCGATCGTGGTGCCGATCAGGCTTGCGAACAGGACGGTGCGGGGCTTGTTGGCCGCGGGTTGTTCAGCCGCCTCGCTCATGCACCCGCCTGGGCCAGGACCTGGCGCACCGCGTCGGCGTCGACCGGACGCACCACGCGCGCGACTTCCTGGCCATCCTTGAGCACCACCACCGTCGGCCACAGCTTGATACGGAACGAGCGGCCCAGCGGGCGGCCGGGGCCGTCCTCGACCTTGATGTGGCGGGCCGCCGGATGGTCGGCCAGGGCCTGTTCGATCAGCGGCTCGGCGGCGCGGCAATAGCCGCACCAGTTGGCGCCGAAGTCGAGGGCGACCAGGCCCGGGGTGGCGTCGATGGTGCTGCGTTCGGGTTGGCTGCTGGCGTAGGGGGCGGTCATGGAGTCTCCTGATGAACGGTATTTATTGCTATTCGAATACCGCAAGCCTACCTCAAAACGCGCCGTCTGGCATGCCGACGCACTTGGCTGGCGCCGATCTGGCTCCAGCGTGTGGCAGCTAACGGAGTCTCACGCCCGAGACTGTCACCCTGTGATTCATCGTCCTATAACCCATCTTTTTATCAGGAGCAGATCATGTCGGATGACTTGAACAAACGCGGCCAGCAGGACCGTTCCCGCATCAATATGCACGAAGAGCACGAAGTGCGCTACTGGACCGAGGCGCTTGGCGTGACCCGCGAAGAGTTACAGCGCGCCATCGACCAGGTCGGCGTGAGCGCCAGCGCGGTGCGCGAACACCTCGGCCGCTGAGCGGCTCCCGCCGCTTCCGCACTCTTTTGACCCAGACATGGAGCACACGATGGAAATACCGAAGCAACAGCAAGAATGGCCTGGCCGTGAATCCGAACTGACCCCGCAAGCGGACCATGGCGAGACCAGTTACCGCGGCTCAGGCCGCCTGCAGGACAAGGCCACCGTCATCACCGGCGGGGACAGCGGTATCGGCCGCGCGGTGGCGCTGGCCTTCGCGCGCGAAGGCGCCGACGTCCTGATTTCCTACCTCGACGAACACGACGATGCGAAAGAAACGGCGCGCCTGGTCGAGGAAGCCGGGCGCCGCGCCATCCTGGTGCCGGGCGACATCGCCGACCGCGCCCATTGCCGCGCCATCGTCGACAAGGCGGTGGCCGAATTCGGCCGTATCGACGTGCTGGTCAATAACGCCGCGTTCCAGATGTCGCACGACTCGCTCGACGAGATCCCGGACGACGAATGGGACTACACTTTCAAGGTGAACATCACCGCCATGTTCCACTTGTGTAAGGCAGCAGTGAAGCACATGGCGCCCGGCTCCTCGATCATCAACACCACCTCGATCAACTCGGACAATCCCAAGCCCACCCTGCTGGCGTATGCCACCACCAAGGGCGCGATCGCCAACTTCAGCGCCGGCCTGGCCCAGCTGCTGGCCGAAAAAGGCATCCGCGTGAACTCGGTGGCGCCGGGCCCGATCTGGACGCCGCTGATTCCGTCGACGATGCCGCCGGAAGAAGTCGAGAACTTCGGCAGCCAGGTGCCGATGAAGCGCGCCGGCCAGCCGAAGGAAGTGGCGCCGGCATTCGTGATGCTGGCCTCCGATGAGGCGAGCTATATCTCGGGCGCGCGCATCGCCGTCACGGGCGGCACGCCGATCCTCTAGAAGGCCGCTCAATGGCCGCTATCCTGCGCACCCTCGTCGTCGCCGTCGTCCTGGTGCTGGCGTACGGCCTGCTCGAGCCCTATATCGAGCGGGCCCTCTACACCATGCGCCTGGCCGCCATGCCCAAGCCGCTGGCGCTGCCGGTGCCGGTCGAGGGCGTGCGCCAGCGCGCGCTGCGCGACACCTGGGGCGGCGCGCGCAGCGAGGGCCGCAAGCACGAGGGGATCGACATCTTCGCCAAACGTGGTACGCCGGTCGTGTCCAGCACCGAAGGCATCGTGAGCCAGGTAGGCACCAACCGCCTTGGCGGCCTGGTGGTCTGGGTGCTGGGACCCGGCGGCCAGCGTCACTATTACGCCCACCTGGACAGCTATTCGGACGTCGAACCCGGCATGCGCATCGAGGCCGGCCGGGTGCTGGGCTATGTGGGCGATACGGGCAATGCCAAGGGCACGCCGCCGCATCTGCACTATGGGATCTACGACACCGGCGGCGCCATCAATCCCTATCCGCTGCTGAAGGCCGATCCGGCCCTGATCGAGGCCCCGGCGGCGGCGCCGGCAACGGCCTCGGCTACAACAAGCCAGTCGGCGGCGCGCTAGGCACAGGCGCCACTTCGAGCGGTTCGATCGGAGGATCGACAAAGTCGGGCTGCGGCGCGACCTCTATCTCTTCGGGGCCGCCTTCCGGCACGATTTCCTGCGCCTCGTCCATGAAGATTTCTTCCGGCTCCTCTTCCACCACGTAGCGGCGCGGCTCCGGCGCGCGCCAGCCGGGCAAGGTGGCCTTGGCGTCCAGGCTGCCGCCGTCGAAGGCGCCGCGGAAGAAGTCACCCACCACCAGCGCGGCATTGTGTCCGCCCTGCCCCCAGTAGCTGCTGCGGATGGTGACGCGGTTGTCGTTGAAGCCGACCCAGGCCCCGGCGACCAGGTTCGGGTGCATCATGATGAACCAGCCGTCCTGGTTGTTCTGGCTGGTGCCGGTCTTGGCCGCCAGGTCGCCGCGGATGCCGAAGCGGTTGCGCACGCCATTGCCGGTGCCGCGGGTAACGACGCCGCGCAGCATGTCGATCAGGGCTTCGGCCGACTCGCGCGACATCGCGCGCTCGGGCTCGCTGACCCCGAAATCGGCGATCACATTGCCTTCGCGATCCTCGATGGTGCGGACAAAAATCGGCTTGTGGTATTCGCCCAGGGCCGCGATGGTGGCATAGCTGCTCACCATCTCGAGCAGGGTGACCGGGCTGGTGCCCAGGGCCAGCGAGGGCACCGCTTCCAGCCGGCTCTGGCGGATGCCCAGTCCCTGGGCCAGGCGCACGATGGGCTCGATGCCGACTTCCTGGCTCACCTGGGCGGTGATCGTGTTCTTGGAAAACACCAGGCCGTCACGCATCGGCATCGAGCGGCCGCTGTTGCCGTCCATGTCGGTCGGCTTCCACACCTCGCCGTGGTCGCCCTTGAACTCCAGCACCACGTCGCGGTAGGCCTGGTCGGGCGGAATGCCGCGCTCGAGCGCCGCGCCATAGACGAAGGGCTTGAAGGTCGAACCGGGCTGGCGCGCGGCCTGGGCCACGTGGTCGTACTGGTCGCGCTCGAAATCCCGGCTGCCGACCCAGGCCTTGACCTCGCCGGTGGCCGGGTCGACCGCGACGAAGCCCGCCTCCAGGCGCGACTTCGCGGCCTTGAGCTCATTCATGAAGCCGCGGTCGGCCTTCAGGCGCTTGAGCGCGGCGGCCGGCTCCTCGCCCTCCTCCACAGCGTTGCGGTAGGCGCCGCTCTCGCGCACGAAGGCATCCAGCGCGCGCGCATTGGTGATCCAGTAGTAGGAGAACGGATCGATGTTCGGGCGGATCGAGGTATAGGTGGCGGTCGCGGTCGAACGCGGCACGTTGGGGTTGGCCCATTCGACGTCGGCGATCGCCTGCAGGATGTCGGCCTGGCGCCGCACCGCGCGCTCGGCCGCCGCCTGCAGTTCCGGGTCGAGCGTGGTGCGCACCACCAGGCCGTCGAGCTGCAGGTTGTAGTCGTTCTCGTCGGCCCAGTCGAGCAGCCACTTGCGCACGTGGTGGGTGAAATGGTCGTCCTTGCCGCTGCGGTCCGGCAGCCGCGCGAAGCGCAGGCGCACCGGACGCTTGACCAGCTGCGCATACCGCTTGTCGTCGAAGGCGCCGTGCTTGCGCATCTGGCCCAGCACCACGTTGCGGCGCGACAGCGAGCGCTCGGGATTGGCCACTGGATTGTAATAGTGGGTGCCCTTGAGCATGCCGACCAGGGTCGCCGATTCCAGTACGTCGAGCCTCTGCGCCGGCTTGCCGAAGTAGGTGCGCGCCGCCATCTCGATGCCATAGGCGTTGTACAGGAAAGGCACCGTGTTCAGGTAGGCTTCCAGGATCTGTGTCTTGCTGTAGGTGTTCTCGATCTTGATCGCGGTGATCAGTTCCTTCATCTTGCGGTTCACGCTGCGTGCGCGGCCGATCTCTTGCGGGAACATATTGCGCGCCAGCTGCTGGGTGATGGTCGAGCCGCCCTGCGGGTCGCCCTTGACGCTGGCCCAGAGTGCGCCGGCCACGCGCTTGAAGTCGACGCCGTGGTGCTGGTAGAAGCGGTGATCCTCGGTCGAGATCAGCGCCTCGACCACGTGCGGCGACACCTGCGACAGCTTGACGCGCTCCTGCAGGCCCTTTTCGAAGGTGCCGAGCGGGCGGCCGCCGGCGTCCAGGATCACGGTCGGCCGCGAGCGGCTGACCTGTTCCAGGTCGTCGATGCCGGGGGTGAACGGAATCAGGATCAGCAGCCAGGCCAGGATCGCCATCAGGCCGGCCGCCATGCTCCACAGCGCGATCAGGGCCAGCTTGACCGGCAGCGGCCGGCCGTGCAAGCGCGACTGAGCGCCGGATTTGAGCGCGCCAGCCCGGGTCGAGGCGCCGGCCAGCAGGCGTCGGGAGAGCTGCTTGATGCGTTGCTGCACGGTTGGCGCGGCGTTCGCGCTGTCCGTGTTCTCGTTGTCCTGTTGTTGGTCCACTCGCTCTACCTGCCCTGATCAAAGTAACAATGTGGCGCAAGTATAGCCGACCGCGACCGCCGCCACGGCACGGGATGGAATGAGCGGCAACTCAGGCGGTGCTGGCCGCCGGCTCCACCCGCCCGGCGCGCAGCAGCGCCTCGACCCGCGTGGCCGTCTGCGGCCGGCTGTACACGTGGCCTTGTACCTCGTCGCAGCCGCAGCCGCGCAGGTAATCGAGCTGCTCGATCGTCTCGACCCCTTCGGCGATCACCTGCATGCGCAGGCCGTGGGCCAGCGAGATGATGGCGTCGACCAGTGCGGCGCCGTCCGGGTTGCCCACGATATCCTGCACGAAGGAGCGGTCGATCTTGAGCACGTCGACGGGCAGGCGCTTGAGGTATTGCAGGCTCGAGTATCCAGTACCGAAGTCATCGATGGACAGCTTGACGCCCATGCGCTTCAGGCATTCCATGGTGCGGATGGCGGCGTCGGCGTCGGCCATCATCATGCTCTCGGTGAGCTCGATCTCGAGCGAGCCGGGCGCCAGGCCGGTCTCGCGCAGCACCTGGGCGACGGTGTCGACCAGGTCGGGTTCGGCGAACTGGCGCGCCGACAGGTTGACCGCGATGCGCAGCGGCCCCAGGCCGGCGCGCTGCCAGCGCCGGTTCTGGCGGCAGGCGGTGCGCAGCACCCAGGCGCCGATCGGCACGATCAGGCCGGTCTCTTCGGCCAGCGCGATGAAGCGGTCGGGCCGCACCGTGCCCAGCAACGGATGGCGCCAGCGGATCAGCGCCTCGTTGCCGACCACGCAGCCGGTGGCCAGGTCGACCTGCGGCTGGAAATGCAGCTCGAACTGGTCGTCCTGCAGCGCATGGCGCAACGCGCTCTCCAGGGCCAGGCGGTCGAAGGCCTGGGCATTCATGTGCGGCGCATAGAACTGCACGCCGTTGCGGCCGATGGCCTTGGCGCGGTACATCGCGATCTCGGCGTGCTTGACCAGGTTGTCGGCGTCCAGCCCGTCGGCCGGGAATGCGGCCACGCCGGCGCTGCAGCTGAGCACCAGGCGCTGGCCGGCCAGGTGGATCGGCTCGGCCACCGCCTCGCGCACCTGCTGGATGCGGGCCGCGGCCTGGCGTTCGTCGGCCACGCCGACCAGCACCAGGACGAAGTCGTCGCCGCCGACCCGGGCCGCGGTGTCCACCGGCCGCAGCGCACCCTTGATGCGTGCGGCCAGCATGCGCAGCGCCTCGTCGCCGGCGCGCCGGCCGAGGGTGTCGTTGATCAGCTTGAAGTGGTCGAAGTCGAGCAGCACGGTCCATACCGGCATGCCGCCGGCATTGGCGATGGCGCGCTCGATGCGGTCGGACAGCAAGGAACGGTTGGCCAGCCCGGTGAGCGTGTCGTAGTGGGCATGGCGTTCGAGTTCGGCCTCGTAGCGCTTGGCGGTGGTGACGTCGTAGACGGTGACCACGAAATGCCCGGCCGTGCCGTCGGCGCGGCGCACCGGCGCCACGTAGACGTCGCTGATCAGCTCCACCCCGTCGCGGGTATGGGCCGTGACCAGGGCGTGCTCCTCGCGCTGCCCGTGCAGGGCGCGGCGCAGCTCTTCCACGGCCGGCTGGTCGGCATCCAGGCCGGCGAGCAGCTTGAGGGGCTGGCCGGCCAGCTCGCGCGCCGGATAGCCGAAGGTGCGTTCGCAGGCCGGATTGGCGTATTCGATCGGGTAACCCGGCCGCTCGGCGTCGACCAGCAGGATCGGATTGGCGCTGGCCTCCATCGCGCGTTCGTACAGCCGCAGCGAGCCGGTGGCGCGTTCGAGCGCCGCGGTGCGCTGCTCGACCAGGGCCTCGATGCGGCGCGTGCGCGCCACCCGCTGCTGCACCAGGCCGGCGGCGGCGAAACTCAGGATCAGCCCCAGCGCCATCGCCACCAGCTCGGCCATGTGGGCGCCCAGGGCCGGCGGCTGTTCCTCGACCACCACCTGCCACGGACTGCCGGCAATTTCGAACTCTTCCACATGGCGCAGGTTCATGCCGTCCAGCAGGCGCTCCCACCAGCCCTCGGGTTTGGCCAGACTGCCGTGCTGGTAGGCGGTGACCACATTGCCGAGTGCGTCGGGGCCGCGCAGCGACAGCGCGAACGTGTCGTCGTCGAGCAGGCGCACCGCCTCCAGGGTGCCGCCCACCAGTTGGGCGACGTCGATCACCACCTCGGTGGCGCCCATCACGGCCGCGCGCCGCTCCGGGGTCGCCAATGGCTGGGTGCCGGGCCGGTAGACCGGCAGGATGATCAGGATCCCGTGGCGGGCGCCGCCACCCTGCAGCAGGGTGATAATGGGACTGGCGGCCGGCTCGCCGGTGTCGATCGCCCGCTGGGTATCGACCCGCTGCGGCGGGTTGGACCAGGCGTCGTAGCCGAAGGCGACCTCATTGCCGACAATCGGCGCCACGTAGTCGTTGACCAGGTAGCGCCAGCGCACGCCGGCCCGGGTAAGGGCCGGCTCGCCGGTCTTGATGCGTTCGCGGATCTCGAAGCCCGGCCAGAATGCGCGCCGCCGGGCCTCGAAGGTGGCGCGCTCTGCATCGCCCACGAAGCGCTGGAAGATCATCGCCTGCATATAGCCGTGGCGCGCCACCAGCGGCTGGGCGAATGCGTCGAACTCTGCGCGCGTGATCTCGGTCGAAGCGCGGAAGAACAGGTTGACGGCGCGCGCGGCGTCGGTGGCCTCGGCGAAGGCGCGGGTCACGGCGGCGACCCGCACCACGGCGCGCTGGTCGAACTCGGCCTCGGCGCGGTCGTACTCCATCTTGCGCACCGCGCCGCACAGCAGCGAGGTGAGCACCAGGCCGAGCAGACAGGTGCCCATCGCGGCCCGGGACAGGCCGCGCTCCGGGACACCAGGGCTGGTGGATGCGCTTCGCATGAATCGATGCTAGCGCAGAACGGGGCGTTCGGGGGACTTTCGCATGCCAAGAAAAAGCGCGCTGCCCGGCCCCGCTTTGCGAGCTGTTGCATTATCATCTCGCCCATGTCCTCCGAAGCCCCACCCGCACCGTTGATCCTGCCCGCAGACGCCCCGCCCCAGCGCGTGCTGCGCCAGTTTCGTATCGTCTTCAATGCAGTCAAGACACATTTTCGCCAGCTCGAGCGCGACTCGGGCCTGGGCGGGGCCCAGGTCTGGGCGCTGTCGGTGATCGAGAGCCAGCCCGGCATCGGCGCCACCAGCCTGGGGCGCGCCATGGACATCCACCAGTCGACCGCCAGCAACCTGGTGCGCGGCCTGGTCGAGCGTGGCTACGTGGCGGCGGCGCGCGAAGGCGCGGACCGGCGCAACGTTGCACTGCGTGTCTTGCCTGCCGGCCAGGAAGTGCTGCGCCGGGTCCCCGGGCCGGCGGCCGGTGTCTTGCCTAGCGCGCTGGGGACGCTGGATGAAGCCACCCTGCTGCGCCTGGAACAGGACCTGGCGATGCTGATCGCCCGCCTGGATGCGGATGAGTCGGCAGGCAAGATCCCTCTCAGTCAGTCCTGAGGTTTACACCTCGCCGCGGAATTTCCCCAAAGCGAGATTCACCATCGCCTCCACACTTCCCTCGTGTTCGTGCACGATGCGCAGCTGTTCGGCATCGCCGACCGCCTTCGTCACATGGGACAGGTGGGTCAGCGCGGCGCCCGAGCCGAGCCGCTCGGCATGCGGCGCGATGCGCGCCAGGGTGGCCAGGATGTCGTCGCGCAGGCTGACCTGCTGGTGCTCCTGCGGCAGCACGATATTGCCATCGAGACCGAAGCGACAGGCCTGGAAACGGTTGTAGTTGTAGACCAGGTAATCGTCTTCCCGCGGCGGCGCTTCGTTGCCAGCCAGCAGATAGCTGCACAGGGCTTGCAGGTAGGCGGCAAGGGCCGCAGCGTGCTCGACCGTGAGCGGGGTGTCGCACACGCGCAGCTCGATGGTGCCGTATTCGGGCTTGGGGCGTAAGTCCCAATAAAAATCCTTCATGCTGCGCACGATGCCGGTGTCTTCCATGCGCTTGAAGTAATCGCGCTCGAAGTCTTCCCATTTCAGCAAAAACGGCGCGCGGCCCGACAGCGGGAAGGCGAACACCGAATTCAGGCGCGAGGAATGGAACTGGGTGTCGCTGCCCTGCAGGAAGGGCGACGAAGCCGACAGCGCGATGAAGTGCGGGATGTAGCGGTTCAGTGCGTGCAGCAGGAACAGGGCATTGTCGCCGCTGCCGCAGCCGATGTGCACGTGCTGGCCGAACACGGTGAACTGCTTGGCCAGGTAGCCGTACAGCGCCGACACCTCGCGAAAACGCGGCTTTTCATAGATGCGGCGCTCGGTCCACTGCTGGAACGGATGGGTGCCGCCGCCGCACACGCCCACGTTCAGGCGGTCGCCCGCGCGCAGCAGGGTGTCGCGGATCAGGCGCAGCTCGTCCACCAGCGGCGCGTAGCCGGTATGGATGCTGCTGTTAATCTCGATCATGCTCTCGGTGATCTCGGGCGTCACGGCGCCGGGGAAAGGCGCGCGCGCCAGCAGGTCGAGCATGTCCGGCGAGGCCGGGGCCAGGTCGAAATCCGACAGGCCGACGAGCTGCAACTCCAGCTCGACGCCCATGGTCAGCGGTTCCGAGCGCGAAAACTCAGGCAGCGGCATCCTTGTCCTCCTTCACGACATTCTTGTATTTGGCAAAACCCGACTCGCGCGCGCCGGTCAGCGCGATCTGGGTCAGGATCGGCGCCAGCACTTCCAGGATCATGGCCATCGCGGCCAATGGCGCCAGTGGCGCGAGGGTGTCGAACAGGTCGACGCCCGAGCGCCGGGTCTGCTCGATCAGGATGATGGCGAACACCGTCAGCGGCATGATCGCGACACCAGTCAGGGCGCCCTTGCGCGCCGAGATGCCCGACACCCGCGCGGTGGCGGTGCACACCGCTACCTTGACCAGGGCGCGCACCAGCAGCAGCAACAGGCCCAGCATCAGGCCTTCGGCGGTCGGCTGCCAGGCGATGGTGGTGGCCACGAAAAAGAACAGCAGCACGGTGAGCAGGTCGCCCAGGGCGCCGAAGTTGCGCTGGGCCGGGCTCAGGGTCACGCGGCGGTGGCGTGCCACCAGGCCGAAGGTCAGCGCCGCCAGCACCGGCGACAGTTTCAAGACATGGGTGATCGCCACCAGCAGGAACACGAAGACCGCGAACGTCAGCGTGGAATTGGAGCGGACATGGCCGGCCACGCGCTGCCACAGCGGCAGCAGCCAGCCCAGTGCAGCGCCAAGGCCGCTGGACGCCGCCAGCACCACCAGGCCGGTCCAGCTGGCGTGGACCACGTCGCCCGAGGTCTGGAATACGCCGAAACCCACCGTGACGTTGAACACGAACACGGCCAGCACGCAGTTCAGGGCAGTCAGGTGCATGGCGCGCTCGGTCACCTGGCCGCCGCCGCCCTGCTCGTTGACGATGCGCAGCAGGCCGGCCGGCGAGCTGGCCATGGCCAGCGCTGCCAGCAGGCAGGCCGGCAGTACGGCGAGGCCGCAGATGCGCGAGACGTAATACACCGCGGCCCAGGTCAGGCCGGCTTCCAGCACCGAGGTGATCAGCAGCCAGGGATTGGTGCGCAGCCAGCGCAGGTTGATGCGGTAGCCGAGCTCGAACAGCATCAGGCCGAATCCGAGGTTGGCCAGCATCATGAAGTTGTCGGCCTGGGCCGGCGGCAGATAGCCGCTCGACAGGTTGCCGAACACGAAGCCGCACAAGCCATAGATGGAGATGCGCGGCACGTTGGCCCAGCGGTACAGCAGCTCGCCGGTCATCCAGGCCAGCGTCAGCGCCAGCGGCCAGGCCAGCGCATGCGTGAGTGAAAGCAGCTCGCTCATCCAATTCTCCGGTGGGACGCGCCGATCGGCGGCAGGGAGCCGCGCAGGCACGATGGTCCGATTCGGCGCGGGGAGCGCCAGACGCGGCAGATGTGGGAAACGCTAGGCCGCGTGTCGAAAAATGCCCCCCGACGGATGCGGGGGGCGAAAAGAAACGGGGTGAGCCGCCTCATCGCTGATCGGGGCAACCGGACGCTGCCGGTTGCCACCCAGCTATACTGCACGAAAAATATAATCGTGGCAACCCTATTTGTGCGAATGTACAGACAGGCGATAGCTCACCCTACCCGTCCGTCAGGCTGGGAATCCGTGTCGCCGACCATCGGCCGGCCAGCGGTGCGCGCCATATTTGCTTGAAAATATTAGCATGGATGAAACACATGGAGGCATATTGGACTCGATACCGGGATGGCTGCAGGCGGGTGGCTGGGGATTGCTGGCGGGCGCCGCCTTGCTACTGGGCGCCTTCATCGGCGTGCGTTTCAAGGTTCCGCAGCGGCTGGTGGCCGCCATCATGGCGTTCGGCAGCGGCGTCCTGATCTCGGCGCTGTCGTTCGAATTGATGGACGAGGCGATCGACACCGGCGGCTTCGCCTCCACCGCGACCGGCTTCCTGCTCGGCGCCCTGGTCTACACGGGCGCCAACTGGTGGCTGGGGCGCAAAGGGGCGCGCCACCGCAAGCGGGCCGGGCCGCGCCCGGCGGCAGCGGAACAGGACGCCGGCGGCACGGCGCTGGCAGTCGGCGCCCTGCTCGACGGCATCCCGGAATCGATCGTGATCGGCCTGTCGCTATTGCAAGGAGAAGGCGTCAGCGTGGCGGTGGTAGCAGCGGTGTTCCTGTCCAACCTGCCCGAGGGCCTGTCCAGTGCGGCCGGGATGCGGCATGCCGGCCGCTCGCCGGCCCACATCTACGGTGTCTGGAGCGGCATCGCCGTGGCATCCGGGCTCGCTGCCCTGTTCGGCTATACGGTATTCCACCGCTTTCCTCCCGAGATGCTGGCGGCGACCACGGCGGTGGCCGCGGGCGGCGTGCTGGCGATGGTGGTCGACACCATGATCCCGGAGGCCTTCGACGAAACCCACGACTTCGCGGGACTGATCGTGGCCGCCGGATTCCTGGCAGCTTTCGCGCTCAGCAAGCTGGGCTAACGACCGTCCTGCGTGGCCAGGTAGGCGACGATGTCGCTCGCCTGCTGTTCGCTCATGAAATTCATGAAGCGCATCTTGTTGCCGGGGATGACCGCGTCGGCATCGCGGATGAAGGCGGCCAGGTTGCGTTCGTCCCAGGCCAGCTGCGACGCGTTCAGCGCCGGCGAATAGGCGTAGCCGGCCACGCCGCCCGCCTTGCGGCCGAGTATGCCATTGAGGTGCGGACCGAAGATGTTGACCGCGTTGGGTCCCACCTGGTGGCAACCGGCGCAACGCGCGAACAGCTTCCGACCGGCTTCGATCCGGGCCGGTGAAGGAGCCCCGTCGGCGCCCGCGCCGCTTGCCGCGGGGGCAGTATCGCTGCGGCCGCAGCCGGCCAGGCCCAGTATCAGGCACAGAACCAGACCCAGCAGAAGGCCTGGCAACGCCGTGTACGTGCGCATCTACTTGACCCGCTGCTTTTCGAGCTTGCGTGCCAGCGTGCGCCGGTGCATGCCCAAGCGCCGCGCCGCCTCCGAAATATTGAAATCGGTCTCGGCCAGCACGGCGTGGATGCGCTCCCATTCCAGGGTCTTGATCGAGGTCGAGCGGTTGGTGACCTCGACATCGGTGCTGCCGGCGATGTGACCGAAGGCGGCTTCGATATCGTCGGCGTCCGACGGCTTGGCCAGGTATTGCACGGCGCCCAGCTTGATCGCCTCGACCGCGGTGGCGATGCTGGCAAAGCCCGTCAACACCACGATCAGCATGTCCGGGTCGTGCTCGTGCAGCAGCTGCACGCAGGCCAGGCCCGAGGTATTGCCCTTGAGTTTCAGGTCGACCACGGCGTAGCCGGGGTTATGTTGGGCCAGCAGGGCTTGCGCCTCATCGTGGCCGGTGGCCCCCAGCACGCGGTAGCCGCGCCGCTCGAAGGAGCGGGAGAGGGTGCGGGCGAAGGCCTCGTCGTCTTCGATAATGAGCAGCAGCGGCTCAGGATTCTGCATCGTCTATTTCCTCTTCCAGTTCGATCGCTGCCAGCGGCAGGCGCACGGACACCTCGGCCCCGCCGCCCTCGTCCTGGCGCCGGTTGCGCGCCGTGACGGTGCCGCCGAGCTTGCGCACGACGTTCACCGCCAGGAACAGCCCCAGCCCGCCGCCGGGCTTGCCCTTGGTCGAGTGATAGGGCTTGCCGAAATGCGCCAGCATGCTGGGCGCAAAGCCGGGACCGCGGTCGAACACGGTCAGCACCAGGGTGCGCTCGTCGATGTGGGCGTCCATATAGACCCAGTCGGGGGACGCTTCCAGCGCGTTGTCGAGCAGGTTGTCGATCGTCTGGCGCAGCGCCGAATCGCTCGCCACCGGCAGGTCGTCGGCGATCCGGTTATTGTAGATGAAGGTGCGCACCGGACGGCTGGCTTCCCAGCCTTCGGCGAGCTCGTTGAGGAAGCGGCTGACGGTGGTGCGCTCGGCCGACTCGCCGCGCGCCTCGCCGGCCGACAGCAGGATGCCGCTGACGATGGCCTTGCAGCGCTTGAGCTGGGTCTGCATCTCGGTCAGCTCGCCCAGCATCTCGGGATTGTTGCGAAACTCGGGCATGCGCTTCCAGTCGCCGAGGATCACCGAGACCGTCGACAGCGGCGTGCCCAGCTCGTGGGCGGCACCGCTCGCAAGAAGGCCCATGCGCACGATGTGTTCTTCTTCGGCTGCGCGCTGGCGCAGCGCAGCCAGCTGGGTCGCCTTGTCGCGCACGTTGTCCGAGATGCGCGAGATGAACATCACCAGCAGCGCCGCATTCAGCGCGAAGCAGACCAGCAGGCCCTGCACGTACAGGCTGCCGATGCCGCGCGCATGGTCGAACGGCAGCGCGAGGGGCTGGGCGTAGATGGCAAGGCCGGCCATGCAGGCGATCGTGACCAGCACGATACTCCAGGTCCACAGCACGTCGAGCAGCACAGCAGAGACGATTACCTGCAGCAGGTAGAGGAAGGCAAAGGGATTGGTGGTGCCGCCCGACAGGTAGAGCAGCACGGTGAGGCTGGAAACGTCGACCAGGATCGCCAGGAACATCTCGCCATTGGAGACCGGACGCCGCTCGTGCCAGCGCAGGTGGCTGGCGACGTTGAAGGCGATCAGGCAGGCCAGCACCTGCAGCATGTGCACCAGCGGCAGCTCGATCCGGAAGATCATGATGGCCGAGGCGATGGTGGTGATCTGGCCGATGACGGCGATCCAGCGCAGCTCGATCAGCTGCAGCATGTTCTTGTGGCCGGCCGCGAACTCGACGTTGGCGGCGGCGGCCGACGGCGACGAGCGCGCCGCCCTGGCAAAGAAATCCAGCGGAGATTGCATCGGGATCCGTTATGTCTGTCCTGTGACGCGCGAATACGGCGCGCCAGACGTCTTAATCGTCGGCGTCGCCGCTGCGCCTGGCCTCATAGCGCACAATCCACCACGTGGCGGCGGCCACCATCAGGGCCAGAGCATACCAAGTGAGCGCGTAGACGAGGTGATTATTCGGGAAAGAGATGACGGTCAGGCCGCCGACCGCCGTTTCGGGCGCGTCCTTCGGATCCTGGCCCTTGCCGGCGTCGACGAAGAATGGTGCGACGCTGGCGGGATCGAGACCGCGCGCGGCGGCGATGGCGCCCACTTCGCGCGCATACCAGCGGTTGTTAACCGGGTCGTTATCGCGCAGGAAACCGCTTTTCGGTTCGGCGATGCGCAACAGGCCGGTCAACGCGACCGGCGCGCCAGGAGCGGCCGCGCACGCGTCGCCATCAGCCTTGTTGGCCGGGTACTGCTGCGCGATATTGCCGCTCGACGGGATGAAACCGCGGTTGACGAGGATGATGTGGCCCGAGTCAAGGCATAACGGCGTGAGCAGCCAGAAACCGGCGCCGAGATCGGACAGCGCTTGCACCGGTGTGGTCAATTCGTAGAGATAGTGGCCCGACAGGCGCACGCGCCGGTATTCGTCGGACTCTTTTGAAATCTGCGGCCATTGCGCCACCGGGGGTGGCGCAATGGGATCCGCATGAACGCGTGCGTCGACGCGTTCGATCAGGTCCAGTTTCCATTGCAGGCGAAACACCTGCCAGGTTCCCAGACCGGCAAACAGCACGAACAGCAGCAGGGCCGCCACTGCCAGGGCGCGCCGCACGAAGGCGGAGCGCTGGGGATGTGCCGAAACCACCGGCTGTTCGTGCACTACTGCCATTTAGGTCATGTCGTGGGTGCTGTTCGGACCCATGCCCGGCATCATATTGGTGTTCATATGATGCATGACCCAGATCGAACCGGCCAGCACGATGACCAGGATGACGATGGTCAGGATGGCAGCCATCATGTTCCAGCCGCCTTCCGACTTCGAGCTAAGGTGCAGGAAATACACCATCTGTACGATCAGCTGCACGCCGGCGAAGGCCAGGATGACCCACTTGGTGGTCTCTGGCGCCAGCACGTTGCCCATCACCAGCCAGAACGGGATGATCGTCAGGATCGCTGCCAGCGCGAAGCCGATCAGGTAATCCTTCTGGCTGTAGTGCGTCACGTAGACGTCGTGGCCATGATGGCCGTTGTCGTGGTGGTCGCTCATGGCAGGACTCCCATCAGGTAGACAAAGGTGAAGACGAAGATCCAGATCAGGTCCAGGAAGTGCCAGAACAGCGACAGGCACGACAGGCGACGGAAATTCTCCGGAGTCAGGCCGTGTTTACCCAGCTGGAAGAACAGGGTCACGAGCCAGATGATGCCGAAGGTCACGTGCAGGCCGTGGGTGCCGACCAGCGCGAAGAACGCGGTCAGGAAGCCCGAACGCTGCGGACCCGCGCCCATGTGGATCAGGTGCTGGAACTCATAGATTTCCACGCACAGGAAGGCCAGGCCCAGGATGCCGGTCACGACCAGCCACATGCGGGTCTTGGCCAGGTTCTTCGCTTGCGCGGCGATCATGGCGAAGCCGAAGGTCAGCGACGACACCAGCAGGAACGCGGTGTTGAGCGCGATCAGCGGCAGCTCGAACAGCTCGGCGCCGGTCGGACCGCCGGCGTACGAGCGGCCTTGCACCGCGTAGGTCGCGAACAGGGACGCGAAGATGAGGCAGTCGCTCATCAGGTAGAGCCAGAAGCCCAGCAGCGTGCCCTGCTCCGGGTGGTGGTCGCGGGAGATGTAGCGCCCGCTCACGTCGTCGGCGACGCTGCCGCCGGTTACAGTTGCTTTAAGTTCAGACATGGCTTTCCAGCATACGGGTGCGCTCTGCTTCAGTACGGGCCACTTCTTCGGCCGGAATGTAGTAGTCGCGCTTGTAGTTGAAGGTATGGATGATGATCGCGACCATCATGGCGATGAACGACGCCACGGTCAGCGCCCACATATGCCAGATGATGCCGAAGCCCACCACGCACGAGATCGCGGAGATGATGATGCCGGCGCCGGTGTTCTTCGGCATGTGGATCGCCACGAAGTCCTTCAGCGGACGACGGTAGCCGTTCTTCTTCATGTCGGCGAAGGTGTCGTTGTCGTACACCACCGGGGTGAAGGCGAAGTTGTAGTCTGGCGGTGGCGACGAGGTCGCCCACTCCAGGGTACGGCCTTCCCACGGGTCGCCGGTGAAGTCGCGCAGGCGAGCGGTGTTGCGGTCGCGGAAGCTGACATAGAACTGCATCAGCAGCGCGCCGATACCACCGGCAATCATCAGGGTGCCCACGAACGAGATCTGGAACAGCCACTGCACCGAAGGATCGTCGAAGTGACTCACGCGACGGGTGTAGCCCATGAAGCCCAGGATGTACGGTGGGGTGAACGCGACCCAGAAGCCGATCGACCACAGCCAGAACGAGACCAGGCCCCAGAAACGGTCCAGCTTGTAGCCGAAGGCTTTCGGGAACCAGTAGTTGATACCGGCGAAGATACCGAACACGACACCGCCGATGATGACGTTGTGGAAGTGAGCGATCAGGAACAGCGAGTTGTGCAGCACGAAGTCGGCCGCCGGGATGGCCAGCATGACGCCGGTCATGCCGCCGATCACGAAGGTCAGCATGAACGACACGGTCCACATCATCGGCAGTTCGAAGCGGATACGGCCGCGGTACATGGTGAACAGCCAGTTGAAGATCTTGGCGCCGGTCGGGATCGAGATGATCATCGTCGTGATGCCGAAGAACGCGTTGACGCTGGCGCCCGAACCCATGGTGAAGAAGTGGTGCAGCCACACCAGGTAAGAGAGAACCATGATGACGCAGGTCGCGTACACCATCGAGGTGTAGCCGAACAGGCGCTTGCCGCAGAAGGTCGAGACGACTTCGGAGAAGATACCGAAGGCCGGCAGGATCAGGATGTAGACCTCAGGGTGGCCCCAGATCCAGATCAGGTTGACGTACATCATCGGGTTGCCGCCACGGTCGCTCGTGAAGAACGCGGTGTCGAGCAGACGGTCCATGCCCAGCATGGCCAGCACGGCGGTCAGGATCGGGAAGGTGACGACGATCAGGATGTTGGTGCACAGCGAGGTCCAGACGAAGACTGGCATCTTCATCAGGTCCATGCCCGGCGCACGCATCTTGATGATGGTGACGATCAGGTTGACGCCCGACAGGGTCGTACCGACACCCGCGATCTGCAGCGCCCAGATGTAATAGTCGACGCCGACACCCGGACTTGCCAGGATGCCCGACAGCGGCGGATACGCCAGCCAGCCGGTACGTGCGAACTCACCCACGAACAGCGATGCCATGATCAGCACGGCGCCCATGGTGGTCATCCAGAACGAGAAGTTGTTCAGGAACGGGAAGGCCACGTCGCGCGCACCGATCTGCAGCGGCACCACGTAGTTCATCAGGCCCGTCACGAACGGCATCGCCACGAAGAAGATCATGATCACGCCGTGGGCGGTGAAGATCTGGTCGTAGTGGTGTGGCGGCAGGAAGCCGGCGTTGTCGCCGAAGGCGATCGCCTGCTGGGCGCGCATCATCAGGGCGTCGGCAAAGCCGCGCAGCAGCATGATCAGGCCCAGGATCATGTACATGATCCCGATTTTCTTGTGGTCGATACTGGTGATCCAGTCCTTCCACAGGGTGCCCCACAGGCGGAAGTACGACAGGATGGCCACGAGGGCCAGGCCGCCGACGATCACGCCTGCGAAGGTAGCGAGCAGAATCGGCTCATGGAGCGGGATCGCGTCCCAGCCCAGCCGACCGAAGATAAACTTCGTCAAGTCGAATGATTCTTGCATGATTACTTCATCAAGGTATTAATAGGAGCGACGCACATTTCCAGTGCTTCCGCCAGCTGCGACTTGCCACCCTGCGATTGCTGGCGGATAGCGGCGGCCATCTGGTTGCGCTTGTCGTCTTCGTGCATCTGCTGGTTCATGCACATGGTGCCTTCCGCCACGCAGCGGTTGACGACACGGTTGAACAGCGCAGGCTCGACCTGGCCGTAGTGGCGCACGGCCTCCTTGGCGGTCGGCTTTTCCAGCACCAGGTAGTCGGCGCGATCCAGGACGGCTGGATTGGCCTTCATTTCCTGCACCCAGGTGTTGAACTCTTCGTTGGTGACGCCTTTATAGGCGAACTTCATGTGCGAGAAACCGTCGCCGCTGAAGTTGGCCGACAGGCCGTGGTAGTCACCGGTCTTGTTGAGCACCGCGTTCAATTCGGTCTGCATGCCGGGCATCGTGTAGATCATGCCGGCCAGCGTCGGAATATAGAAGGTGTTCATCACGGTCGATGCGGTCATCTTGAAGCGGATCGGGGTATCGATCGGGGTCACCAGCTGGTTGACCGAGGCGATGCCCTGCTCTGGATAGATGAACAGCCATTTCCAGTCCAGCGCCACGACCTGCACTTCGAGTGGCTTGGTCGATGCCGGGATCGGACGGTGTTCGTCCAGGCGTTCGAGCGGACGGTAAGGATCGAGCTTGTGGGTGCTGACCCAGGTGATCAGGCCAAGGACGATGATGATCAGGAGCGGTGCGCCCCAGATGATGAGCTCGAGCTTGGTCGAGTGGTCCCAATCGGGTTCGTACTTCGCGTTGGCGTTCTTGCGATAGCGCCAGGCGAACAGGACAGTCAAGATCATCACAGGGACGATAATCAACAACATCAGCACAACCGATATGGTGATCAGATCGGCCTGCTGCTTCGCAATATCACCGGTGGGATTCATTACGACCGTGTTGCAGCCGGCCAGCGCTGCAAGCGGAAGTAATGGGAGTCCGCGGCGGACAATTTTAGGAATCATGCTAGGTATCTAACGTTACATGGAAGGAGAACATGCTACTGTAATGCCAACGGTCGCCAAAGAACATTGGACACATTGTCCCACCTTTGCCGGAGTGCAATTTTAACAACAGTGGCGACCGTCGACTTCTCTGGAGAACACAATATGCAAAGCACGACGACGTACGGCGGCGCAGGGGCCGCTCCAATCACACACCCGCACAGCGGGGCTCGCAACATCAACGCCAGGGATGCGCACGTCGATCCCGGTGACATCGCCGTCGGCGTGGTCATCGGCCGGTCGGCGGAATACTTCGAGTTCTTCACGTACGCAATCGCGTCGGCACTCGTTTTCCCCGCCATTTTCTTCCCATGGGCGGACCGGCTCGACGCCACCCTGTATTCCTTCGCGATCTTCGCGCTCGCCTTCATCGCACGCCCGATCGGCACGGTCGTGTTCATGGCGATCCAGAAGCGCTGGAGCCGCGACATGAAGCTCGGCATTTCCCTGCTCATGATGGGTACCAGCACCGTCGTCATCGCCATGCTCCCGAGCTATAGTGAAATCGGCGCCACCGCGATCGTCCTGCTGGCAGCGCTGCGCATCGCCCAGGGTTTCGCCCAGGGTGGTTCGTGGGATGGACTGCCTTCGCTGCTGGCTCTTAGCGCACCCGAGAACAAGCGCGGATGGTACGCCATGCTCGGACAATTGAGCGCACCGCTTGGCTTCGTGATCGCGGCCGGCATTTTCGCCTTCCTGATCACCTACACGGCCGAAGAAGATTTCCTGACCTGGGGCTGGCGCTTCCCGTTCTTCGTGGCCTTCGCCATCAACGTGGTCGGCACCTTCGCCCGCCTGCGCCTGGCCAGCACGCCCGAGTATTCGCGCCTGCTCGACTCGCACCACCTCGACCCGGCCCCGGTCGGCGAACTGGTGAGCAAGCAAGGCAGCAATATCGCCATCGGCGCCATGGCTGCCCTGGCCAGCTACGCCCTGTTCCACCTGGTGACCGTGTTCCCGCTGTCGTGGATCCAGCTGTACGATACCCGTCCGATGGATGAGTTCCTGCACGTCCAGATGTGGGGCGCCGGCCTCGCGGCGATCGCCATGCTGATCTCGGGCGTCGTCGCCGACAAGCTGGGTCGCCGCACCACGCTGGGTACCGCCGCGGCGCTGATCGCCCTGTATTCGGCCTCGATCCCGTTCCTGCTCGATAGCGGCACCGGCGGCCAGAATGCCTTCATCCTGATCGGCTTCACCCTGCTCGGCTTCTCCTACGGCCAGGCAGCGGGCGCCACGACCTCGAACTTCCTGAAGCACTTCCGCTACACCGGCGCGGCGCTGACGTCGGACCTCGCCTGGCTGGTCGGCGCGGCCTTCGCACCGCTGGTTGCCCTCGGCCTGTCGGCTCACTTCGGCCTGGGTTATGTCAGCCTCTACCTGCTGTCGGGCGCCGTGGCCTCGCTGGCGGCACTGAGCCTGAACCGCAAGCTGGAGATTCGCGACTGATGATTGTCGCTTAGCGTGAAACGACGACGGCCCTACGGGGCCGTCTTTTTTTGGGCTAATCGCGCGCGGTACGCCACTCCTGGGGATTGACCGGCTGCTCATGTCCGGTGCCGCAATTCGTGATCCGCTGCTTGCCGTGTTTTTCGATCATGTCGATGCTGGTGGCGGGCGAGCGCTCGGTGATGCAGTAGATGCCGAGCGCCGTCAGGACCCGGAAACGGCGCGCACCGTCGCCGCCATCGTTCACCAGTTCGACGATCTTGGGCGCCTCATACCACTTGTTCGGCGCCAGCGCGGCGGCTTCCCTGAACTTGTTCGCCATGCGGATCTGCGGGCTGTCGCGCGGGGCGACGATGGTCGGCTTGCTGTCCTTGCGCACGGCACGGTCGATGGCGCCAGCGTCGCGGATCGCTTGCTCGATCATCTGGCGCGCAGGGCCGGCGGCCGGCTCCGTCGCCGTCGCCGCCGGGGCGGTCGCGGCCTCGGCCGGAGCGGCGGCTGCAATGGCCTCCGCTGCCGGCGCAGGGGGAGCGGAAGATGCGATCGGCCCGGGCGTGGCATGCACGCGCGGCCGGTCAGGAGCCGTCTCGACTGCCGCCGCCGCTGGCAGGCGCGGCTGCACCCTCACCCACTGGACGAAGTCCGCCTCGCCCTGCACGGGCAGCCGCAGCTTGCGCGCCTGCTGCCAGGTGGCCACCAGCGCCGCATGGACCAGCAGCGTGACGACCAAGCCCATCATGCGGCTATTCCGATGGTGGCTCAGTAGGCGGGCTGGGTACATAAGACCCGAGTATAGCCGCCGCCGCGCGGCTATTTCTCACGCATTATTGCGCCTGACCTCGGTATAAATGCCCGGCACGCTCGACAGCCCGGCCTTCACCGCCTGCGTGAGTTCGTCGATCATGACTTCGTCCGCGCCCTCCTCCAGCGCCGCGTAGCCGCGGTCCACCACGGTGGACGGCGCCAACTTGGGCAAGGCGATATCGCGCGTCAGGTCGGTGTCGATGAAGCCGACGTGCAGGGCCAGTACCTGCGTCCCCTGCTCGCGCAACTCGTTGCGCACGGCATTGGTCAGCCCCCAGGCCGCCGACTTCGACACCCCATAGGCCGCCAGCGCCGGCGAGCTGATCCAGCTCGCCACCGACAGCACGTTCAGGATGGCCCCGCCGCCGTTACGGGCGAGCACCGGCGCGAAGGCGCGGCTCATGCCAAGGATGCCGAACACATTCGTTTCCAGCATCGCCCGCAGCGAGTCCTCGACGCCGTCCGCCAGCACCTGCTGGAAATGGGCGATGCCGGCATTGTTGATCACCAGGTCGACGTCGCCCAGCTCGCGCGCCGCTGCGGCCACGCTGCGCGCATCCGTGACGTCGAGCTGCACCGGGGTGACGCCGGCCAGCGTCACGCTGGCGGGATCGCGCGCCCCCGCATAGACCTTCTTGGCGCCGCGTGCGAGCGCCTGGCGGGCGAATTCGAGGCCCAGGCCGCGGTTGGCGCCGGTGACGAGGACGGTGGCATTGTCGAGTTTCATGGCTATCCCTTTCTGGTTGTGGGCGTCATTAAATATGACGATCATCATATTTTAGTCCAGAAAAAACGAACGCGTACTGACAGGCTGGGATTCAGGCAGGCTGGCATGCGTACTGGGTCAGCAAGGCTTGCCGGCTGGTCGCCAGCATCGCACTGCCTTACGGGTCGGGACCGAAGGTGCGCGCGATCTGCAGGGCGCCGACCAGAAAAAATCGGGGTCAGGTCTGACATTTGGACACGAGCTGAACTGTGATCACGGGAGCTCGCTGCAGAGGCCGTGTCCGAATGTCAGACCTGACCCCACTTACAGGCGCTGCAGAGGCCGTGTCCGAATGTCAGACCTGAGGTGGTCCGGACTTTCTGGACAGTTATTTAGGCACACGGAATGCGGCTTCGACGGCGGCAGGCGTTTGATAGCCC